>JAUHWJ010000055.1 GCA_030424705.1 Alphaproteobacteria bacterium
TCGTCGGCCTCGCCGGCACGATGGCGGCGAAGGGCGTCTGGCCCGCGGCGCCCGACCTCTCGCTGGCGAACTGGAGGACGCTCGCCCTCGTCGCGCTGATCGTCGCCGGCGCCCTCCTCACCGCGGTTACCACGTCGCGGATCGCCGCCATGGCCTCGCTTGGCGTGGTGGGGATCGGCGTCGCGATGATCTTCATCACCTTCGGCGCGCCGGACGTGGCGATCACGCAGCTTCTGGTCGAGACGCTGGTCGTCGTGCTGGCGGCGGTCGCGCTTCTCCGCCTCCCCGTGCTGGACAAGCCGGGCGAGCGCGATCGGCGCCCGCGGGACGCCGTGCTCGCCCTCGGCGTCGGCGCTGTCGTGACGGCGATCCTGCTTCTGGTGCTGGAGACGCCGCTCGATCGTCGGCTCACCGACTTCTTCGAGACGGCGAGCTGGCCTGAGGCCTACGGCCGCAACATCGTCAACGTGATCCTTGTTGATTTCCGGGCGCTCGACACGTTCGGCGAGGTCGCGGTCGTGATGATCGCAGGGCTCGCGGCCTACGCCCTGCTGCGGACGACAGCGGAGCGGCGGGAGACGACGGCGGAGAAGGGGGAGCCGAAGTGAACTCGATCATTTTGCGCGCCGGAACGAGGGCGCTTTCCGGCCTTCTGCTGCTCTTCTCGGTCTACATGCTCCTCCGCGGCCACAACGAGCCGGGCGGCGGCTTCATCGGCGGGCTGATCGGCGCGACGGGCTTCGTGCTCTACGCCATCGCGATCGGCCCGGCGGAGGCGCGGACGGCGCTGCGCGCCCAGCCGCAGAACATCGCGGCCGTCGGGCTCGGCATCGCGCTGCTCTCCGGCCTCGCCGCGGCGCTGTTCGGCGACGCGTTCTTCACCGGGCAGTGGCTTTTTCTCGGCGCCACGGAAACCGACAAGGGGCTGCCCCTCTCCACGGTTCTGGTCTTCGATATCGGGGTCTATCTCGTCGTGTTCGGCTCGGTCCTGACCCTCGCCTTCGCGATGGAGGAGGAGATCTGATGGAAGCGCTCCTCGCCCTCGCCATCGGCGTCCTCGTGGCGGCCGCGGTCTACCTGATGCTGGCGCGCAATCTTCTGCGCTTCATCTTCGGCCTCGTGCTCATCTCCAACGCCGCGAACCTCACCATCTTCACGGCGGGCCGGCTCGTCGAAGGCGCCCCGCCGCTCGTTCCCGTGGGGCTCGACGCGCCCGTCGGAACGGTCGCCAACGCGCTGCCGCAGGCGCTCGTGCTGACCGCCATCGTGATCGGCTTCGGCCTTTTCGCCTTCGCGCTGACGCTGATGTTCCGCGCCTACACCACGCTCGGCACGCTGAACGGCGACGAGATGCGCGTGGCGGAGCCGCGCGAGCACGGCGAAGGGAGCGCGATGCGATGAGCTGGCTTCTCGCGGCGCCCATCGCGCTGCCGTTCCTCACGGCGGTGCTCGCCTTCCTCTTCCGCGCCGGCCCGGCCGGGCGCCGAATCAGCGTCGCCGGGAATGCGGCGCTCCTCGCCGCCGCGGTCGCCCTTATGGCGGAGACGCTGCGCGAGGGCGTGATCGCGGGGCAGGTCGGCGAATGGGCGGCGCCCTTCGGCATCACCCTCGTCGCCGACCTCCTGAGCGCCGTCATGGTCGTCATCACCGCGATCACCGCGCTTGCGGTCTCCGTCTACGCGCTCGCCGATATCGGGGAGCGGGCGGAGCGGCTCGGCTATCACGCGCTCTTCAACGTGCTGATCGCCGGCGTTTGCGGCGCCTTCCTGACGGGGGACCTCTTCAACCTCTACGTCTGGTTCGAGGTGATGCTGATCTCCTCCTTCGGGCTCCTCATCCTCGGCGGGAGCAAGGCGCAGATCGACGGCGGGGTGAAATACGTCGCCCTCAACATGATCTCGACGATCCTCTTCCTGTCGGGCGTCGGCCTGCTCTACGGCATGACCGGAACGCTCAACATCGCGGATCTGGCGCGGACGGTTCCGGAGCTGGAGGATCAGGGGCTCGTCACCCTGATCGCCATGATGTTCATGATCGCCTTCGGCGTGAAGGCTGCGGTCTTTCCGCTCTTCTTCTGGCTTCCGGCCTCCTATCACACCCCGGCCTTCTCGGTCTCTGCGGTGTTCGCGGGCCTCCTCACCAAGGTCGGCGTCTATGCCCTGATCCGGATGTTCACGCTCGTCTTCGACGGCGATGTCGGCTTCACCCATCAGATCCTGCTTTGGGTCGCGGCGCTGACGATGCTGACCGGCGTTCTCGGCGCGGCGGCGCAGAACGACATTCGCCGCATCCTCTCGTTCCACATCGTGAGCCAGATCGGCTACATGATCATGGGCCTGGCGCTCCTCACGCCGCTGGCGCTCGCCGGGGCGGTCTTCTACCTCGTCCACCACATCATCGTGAAGGCGAACCTCTTCCTGATCGCGGGCGTGGCGGAACGGGTCGCCGGCTCGACGGAGCTCTCCCGCATCGGCGGGCTCTACAAGTCCGCGCCCCTGTTGGCCGTCCTGTTCCTGATCCCGGCCTTTTCGCTGGCCGGCTTCCCGCCGCTCTCCGGCTTCTGGGCCAAATACGTCCTCGTCGCCGCCGCCATCGAGATCGAAGGCTGGGTCATCGCCGCGGTCGCCCTCGTGGTTGGCCTCCTCACGATCTATTCGATGACGAAGATCTGGGCGGAAGCGTTCTGGAAGCCGCATCCGGAAGGATTGGAGCCGGCGCTGACCCGCCTTCCGCCGGGAGACCGCGCGCGGCTCCTCGCGCCTGTCGCGGCGCTGGCCGGCCTTACGCTCGTCATCGGCTTCTTCCCGGAGCCGTTCGTCGCCTTTGCCGAGCGTGCGGCGGGGCAACTTCTGGACCCGACAGCCTACATGACGGCCGTGCTGGGAGCCGCATCATGACCAACTTCGCCGCCAATCTCGTTCTCGCCGCCGCCTGGTCGATCTTCTTCGGCGGTTTCACCTGGCTGACGCTCAGTTCCGGCTTCGTCGCGGGCTACGTCGTTCTCTGGCTGCTTCAGCCGCTGACCGGAACGCGCTCCAGCTACTTCCTGCGCGTCTGGTACTGGGTGAAGCTGGTCGTCCTCTTTCTCTACGAGCTTGTCGTCTCGAGCCTCGAAGTGTTCTGGGATGTGATCACGCCGACCCATCGCGCGCGCCCCGCAATCATCGACATGCCGCTCGACGTGCGCTCCGACACCGGGATCCTGCTCGTAACGAACCTGATCTCGCTCACGCCCGGCACGCTCAGCATCGATGTGAGCGAGGACCGGAAGACGCTGAAGGTGCACGCGATGTTCGCCGACGACCCGGACGAGGTCTGCAGGACGCTCAAGGCCGGGATGGAGAAATGGGTGATCGACGCCGTGGAGGAGAGGACATGACGGACCTGCTGGATCTGGCGGTGACGGCGGGCTACGTCGCCGTTCTCATCGCCGTTGGCCTCGCGCTCTGGCGCCTCGCGGCAGGCCCGAGCCTGCCGGACCGGGTGGTGGCGCTCGACATGATGACGGTTGCGATCGTCGCTTATTGCGGGCTCGCGGCGATCGACACCGCCGACGCGACCTTCCTCGATGTCGGACTCGTGCTCGCGCTTGTCGGCTTCCTCGCGACGGTGGCGCTGGCGCGCTTTGCGGAACGTCAGGCGCTCAGGCAGGGCGCAGCGTCCGCCGCCATCGGGCGGGAGGGCGACAGATGAGCGAACTCGTCGTCGTCGGGCTCCTTCTGCTCGGGAGCGTCTTCACGATCGTCGCCGGGATCGGCGTCGTGCGCCTTCCTGACGTGTTCACGAGGATGCACGCCTCGACGAAGGTGGGCACGCTCGGCTCGGGGCTCATCCTCGCCGGGGTCGCCGTCCATTTCGCGGATTCCGCCATCCTGTTGCGCTGCGTTCTGATCGTGGTGTTTCTCCTGCTGACGGCCCCGATCGGCGCGCACATGATCGGCCGCGCGGCCCTGCGCATCGGCATCGCGCCTTGGGGCGTCGCCTCCGGCGGAGACGGCTCCGGGACCAGACCGGATGTCGCCGCAACCGCGGCCCGCGATTGACGGGAATGTCGAACGCATTCCCCAAACATGGTGTTGCTCAGAATTTCCTCGTTGAAACACAATCACAAGGATCGGACACAATCGGATAGGGGAAGGCATGGCGGAGGGAATGGGCCTCACGTCGAACCTTCTCCATCTGCGGGCCACTTACAACGAGCTATTACTGCAGCCCCGGAATCCGACTTCGGATCGTCCTGAAGTCGCGCTGCAGACCTGCGTGACCCCTTGTGGCCCTTGGGCTCATGTCGCCCAGCGTAGCGCCCGACGCTCGGTCGCCACCACGACCGCAAAGAGGGAAAGCGAAAGGAGGGAAGACAGAATGATCGCGGCGTAGAGGCGGTCCGACTGGTAGTTGAAAGTCGCCTGGATGATCAGCGCGCCGAGCCCCTTGTCCGCCCCGATCCATTCGCCGACGATCGCGCCGATGACGGCCGTGGCCGAAGCGATGCGGAGCGAGGCGAAGAGCATCGGCAAGGAGCGCGGCGTCCGCAGCCGCCAGAAGACCTCCCATCTGGATGCCGAGAGGATCCGGAACAACTCTCTCTCGTTCGCGGTCGGCGCGTCCAGCCCGCGGATCATGTTGATGAGCGTCGGAAAGTAACAGATTATCGCGGCGATGATGATTTTCGGGGTCATCCCGAGCCCGAAGATCAGAATGATCACCGGCGAAAGCGCTAGGATCGGAATCGTGTTTAAGAAGAGCGCGATGGGAAAATAGGCCGCGTTCATAACGCGCGAATGGACGAAAAGGATCGCCGTAAGGACCGCCGCAAGATTGCCGGCTACGAAGCCCGCGAGCGCCTCCACCGCCGTCGGCTTGAAGTTCTCCCAGAGCATCGCGCCCTGCGTCTCGAAGACGGCCAGAACCCGATCTGGCGGAGGCACGACATAAGCGGGAACTCCGGAAAGCGGCAGGCCCCAGCGCCATGCGGCGGCGACGGAAAGCGCGCCAAGAACGGGCAACAGCGCCCGCGCCCAGAATGGAAGCTCCCGTCTCAAGATACCGCACCGAGCGCGACTCGCAGCTCCGCTGCGGCGGCGACGAGGGCCGGATCGTCCCTCCCGGAAACCCCCGCCTTGGCAGCGCGGAGATCCAGGTCGTGCACTATCCGGCCCGGATTGGCCGCGAGCACGATCACCCGCTCCCCCAGCCAGACCGCCTCCGCGATCGAGTGCGTGACGAAGACCACCGTCGCCCCCGACTCCCGCCAGATCGCAAGGAGTTCGTCATTCAGTCTGTCCCGCGTGATCTCATCGAGCGCGCCGAACGGCTCGTCCATCAGCAGGAGGCGCGGCGCGCCCTGAAGCGCGCGCGCTATGGCGACCCGCTGGCGCTGCCCGCCCGAAAGCTGATGCGGCAGTCTCTCGGCGAAGGCGGAAAGCCCCATCATCTCCAGCAGCAAATCCGCCCGGTCGGCCAGACGCTCCGTCGGCGCGTCCCTCGCGATGCGCGCCCGACCGACGGAGAGCGGCAGGCGCACATTCTCCCGGACGGTTCGCCAGGGCAGCAGGGTCGGATCCTGGAAGACGAACCCGACGTCCCGCCGCGCCCGCGCCGCCGCTGGGGGGCCGCCCAGCACTTCGATGCTTCCGGCGAGCGGAGGCAGGAGATCGGCGGCGACGCGAAGGAGCGTGGACTTGCCGCAACCCGAAGGGCCGATGACGGACAGGAATGCGCCGGCCTCCACATCGAGGTCGAACCCCTCGATCACGCGCGTCGGCCCGCGCCGGCCTTCATAGCCGACGTCGAGCCCCCGCGCGCGGATCGCCGCCGATGTCAGCCCGGCGCTCCGAGCTTCGGCCTTTCAGCGGCGCTCGCCTCCAGCACCGCCGTCGTGTAGCAATCCGCCGCCGCCGGACGGCCCGAAGGATACTGGCCGACCTCGTCGAAGAGCGTGATCTGCCGCTCGATCGAGGCGGGGTCGAACCAGCCCCAGCCATTCGCGGCCGTATCCGCGTCGAAGCTCAGCGAGAGGATGAGGTCAATGGTCTTCATCTCCCATTCGAGGCTGAGTTCGGGATGGGCGGCGACCGTCGCCTCCACCGCCGCCTGCGGATTGGCGTGGGTCCACGCCCAGCCCTTGCCTACGGCTCCGATGAAGCGGGCGAGGAGATCCGCATTCTCCGCCGCGGCCTCGTCGGTGGCGAAGTAAACGTTGGCGTAGCTTTCGAACCCGAGATCACGGACGAGAAGGTCGACCCGCCCCTCCCCGATTACGCTCAGAGCCTGTGTGTTGGTGATCCAGCCGCCGATCGCGTCCACCTCGCCAAGGACAAGGGGCTGCTTGTCGAAGCCGACATTGACGAGCGTGAGATCGTTGATGTCGATGCCGTTCTTCGCCGCGATCGCGTCCATTATGAAGCGCGCGGTCGGCTGGACGCCGATCCGGAGCCCCTTCAGATCGGCCGCCGAGCGGAGCGGCGCGGAAGGCAGGGAGGCGAACGCGTAAGGCCCCGTGCGGAAGCCGCAGGCGATGACCTTCACCGGCACGCCGGAGGCGCGCGCGGCGAAAAGCTGGGGCGTCTCCGAGAACTGGCCGAGCGCCGCCGCGCCGGAGACGACGGGCGGCACCGTCGCCGAGTTGGGGCCGCCGGGGGAGAATTCCACGGCGATTCCCGCCTCCTCGAAATAGCCACGCGCCACGGCGACGACATCGCCGATCTGGCCGTTGGAGATCAGCCAGTCATACTTGATGACGACCTTGTCCGCCGCGTGCCCGCGTCCGGCGAAGAGCGCCATGCCCGGGGCGATCGCCGCCAGCGCGGCGCCCCTCTTCAACAGCTCCCTGCGGTTCATTCCGAATGCCATGCTCGCCTCCCTTTTTCGCCCTCAGGCGCTCTCCTCATGGTAGTCTCCGGGGCCTGCGCCGATCCACGCGTAGAGTTCCCACAACGTTCCGTCGGGGTCGTGGAAGTAGGCGCAGCGCGCATTCCAGACATAATCCGCCGGCGGGCCCGCGAAGGGCACGCCCGCGGCCGAAAGCTCCGCATACCAACGGTCGACCGCCTGCGCATCCGGCAGGTTGACGGCGATGCAGGCCTTGTGCGCCATCTTCGGCGCCCGTTCGGTGGAGACGCCGCAATGGGCGCCGATATGGTCTATCTCCCACGCCGCGAGGGTCAGCCCGGCGCCGTGGAAATCCGCGAAGCCTTCGGCGCGGCGTCGGAGGCGAAAGCCGAGCTTGTCCACATAGAACGCCACGGTCCTCTCGATGTCCTCGACGAGGATGCAGATATCGGAGATCGGTTGGGTCTGGCCGAACTTCATCGCGCCGCCTTTCTTATCGTTTGAGGGTGACGCCGACGCGCGCCGCGGCGCCGACGAGATGGGCGCGCATCGCCGCCTCCGCTTCGTCCGGGGCGGCGGCCCGAAGGGCTGCGTAGATGCGGTCATGCTCGCCCAGATTGACCTCCACGAGGTCGGCGATCGGGTTGATCGCGCGGGCGTGGCGGATCGAACCGCGGATGCGTTCGCAGATGAAGGAGACGAACGTCTCGATGAAGGCGTTCCCGGTCGCGGCCGCGATCTCCCGGTGGAAGACGAGGTCGGCGTCGATGGAGCCTTCCTCCCACCGCTCCTCGCCCCTCATCCGCTCCAGCGCTGCGCCGATCCGCTCGAGATCCGCCTCCGTGCGGCGTGTCGCGGCGAGGCGTGCGGCCTCCGTCTCGAGGATCGCGCGCAGCTCGAAAAGCTGCGCCATCCCCTCCCCGCCGAGTGCGGCGGCGTCTATCCTGATAGCGAGCCGGCGTTCCGGAGCGAGGACGAAGGAGCCGACACCCTGCCGTGCGTCTACGAGTCCGTCCGCCCTTAGCCTCGCCACGGCCTCGCGCACCACATTGCGTGACACGCCGAACAATGCGGCCAGCTTCTGTTCCGTCGGGAGCCGCGTTCCGGGCGCTATGGCGCCCTCCGAAATGCGACGGCTCAACATCGCCGCCACGCGGTCCGGCAGGAGTTCCGCCGACAGCGGCGTTTCATCAGTCGGCCAGCCGTGCGACGGGGCGCTCACGATCTATCCCACCTCCATGTTGTAGGATGATGCGATCACACGGTGACCGTGGTCAATCGTTAATGCGTGCTTGGCGGTGTTCGGCGCTCAATTGGATATGCTCGCAAGAAGGTCGCGGCGTACTGCAGGCATCGTTTGCGGATCGCCGCGGCTGGCTCGACCCTGGTCACGCTCGCGACCCAACACTAAAATACAATGGCACTGATGAACCCGAATAATCTTCTAATGATCCGCGCAGCTTATCACGCGTGACTGATTTCGGGCAGTCGCGCCCGCCGGGGTATGTTGGCCTGGAGAGGGCCAAAAAACTCCGCGCCCCAACGGCAGTAACGCCCGCCCCGCTATGACACTCGAAAGCAATGAGGATTTCCTCCCGTGGCCTGCCCCGATAGGGTGGTCCGGTTTCAGTCTTAGTGCATGACGGGTCTGGGCGCTACGGCTTGGGTGGCCGGCGTAGCGGTTCCAGGTGGCGAAGCCGGCCACTGCAGGACCTCCGGAGCCG
>JAUHWJ010000056.1 GCA_030424705.1 Alphaproteobacteria bacterium
GGCGTCGAGATCACGGGCGACTACTCGCCGACGGCGTTCCTGCTCAACATCCTGTTTCTGCACGGCTTCTCACCCCAGCACTATAACTACGTGGTGCCGGGCGGGTGGAGCATCGCGACGGAGATGGCCTTCTACGCGATCTTTCCGTTTCTATTCGCACTCGTGATGCGAATGAAGCCGGGCATGATCCTTCTCGCCGCGCTGTCGCTCGCCGCGGCTACGGCGACCGGTCAGTTCATCCTCTACAACATCGTCAACTCGTTGGCGGGGACGACGCTCGACAACGATGAGTTCAACGTCTTTTATGCAAGCATCTTCAACCAGATGCCGATCTTCATTCTGGGTAATTGCGTCTACTTCGCGCGCAAGCGCGCCCTGCCGCGCCTCGCTCCCGTCGCGGCCATCGCCCTGATCCTCGCAGGAAACCTCATCCAGAACGACCGCGTTTTCGATACCGGCGTGGACGGGGCGATCTATCCGTTCCTCGTCAGCTGCGGCTTCACGATCTTCCTGCTCCTCGGGTTTCAGCGGCTGAACCGCAAGCCGCTGGCCGAAGGCAGCCGCTTCGCCGCCTTCGTCGTCGAGGCGGGGCGGCGATCATATTCGATCTATATCTGCCATTTCGCGGTGCTGCATGTGCTCCGGGAGCTTTATGCGAGGCTGGGCGTCGGGCTCGATCCGAATCTCGCCCCCTTCGCCATTTTCGTCGTCATGTTCCTCACGACCTATGTCATAGCCGGCTTCACGATGCGCTATGTCGAACAGCCGGGGATCGAACTCGGCAAGGCCGTCATCGCGAGGCTGGATCGACGCCGCCTCGCACGCGCCGCCGAATAAGGCGCGAAGCGCGATCATCGATGGCGGCGGCGGGCGAGATGTCTATGTCGGCGGGGCCCGGGCGGACACTTTCGTGCTCCGCGACGGCGAGGGCGACCAGATCCGCCTCTTCGACCCGATGAAGGACAAGCTGGATGTCTCGGCCTGGGGCGTCCAGTCCTTCGCGGAGCTGACGATCTTCGACCGGGTGAACGAGGCGCAGGGCGCGACGCTCGTAACGATCCTCGACGCGGCGAGCGGGAACATGAGCTTCCACCACGAGCGGGGCGACCGTCTCTCCGCCGCGGACTTCACGGCGGATAACTTCATCTTCGCGCCCGTCCGGAACCTCACCGTGACGGGAACGGAGCCCTTCGGAAGCGAGACGATCTATGGCCGGTCCGGGGACGACCTGATCGTGAACGACAGCGGGCTCAACACTCTCTTCGGCCAGGGCGGCGCGGACCGGTTCGTGATCGGAGACGGCGCCGGCGGCGTGATTGCGGATTTCGCGCCGGGAGAGGATGTGATGGACGTCTCGGCCTCGGGCCTCGGCGGCTTCGACGACCTCGACATGTCGGAAGCGGGCGGGCTGATCACGGTTCGCGGCGAGCCTGGCCCGATGGTGCAGCTGAGGCCGTTCGAGGGCCTCTCCGCAGCGGACCTGACGGAGGATCAGTTCGTGTTCGACATGTTGCTGACGGCATAGCGCCCGGCGCTGGCGCGCGCGGCCCTTGCAGGGCGAAGCCGTTGCCGGAGCCGCGCGCCCTGCCCCGTCTGTCAGCACTGGATGCGGACGCAGCGGACGAGTTCGAGCGGGATGTCGTAGCCGTCCCAGATGAAATCGAAATCGAGCGCGGCGCCGACCGGCGCCCAGCGCGAGACGCCGTAGGGGCCGAGCGAGGAAGCCGCCGCCCGGATCGCCTCAGGCGCGAAGCCGAAATGCGTGATCGTCTGGTCGTGCGGCCGGACGAGCGCAGGCAACGCCTCCAGCCCCGGAATGAAGGCGAGGCGGAGATAGCCGCCGCCGACCCGGCTTTCCCGCCGCGCCGCCTCCCGGTCCACCACCGCGGTCACGATCGGGTCCGCCCAGTCCACCTTCTCCGCCTCGCCCGAAGCCGCGGCGGAGAAGGCGGAGACCATCTTGCGGATCGCGTGCCCCGTCTCCACTGCATAGCCGCGCGCCGCCGCCGCGCCGGAGAGCGCGGCCAGCAGCGCCTCCGCGGCTTCGAGATGCGCCGCGCGCTCCCCAACGATGTAGATGTTGTGGGGGGAGGCGCAGGCCATCTGGTCGAAGACGAAAACGTCGTTCCGAAGCCGCGCCGCCAGCGCATCCCGCCCCGGCGCGTCGAGCGCGGCGAGCGCCGCGCCGTCGAGCACGGAAAACGAGAACCGGTCTCCGAAGGACAGGGACTTGCCGCCATCCCGGAGCGGCAGCGTGGCGAATGTCGCGACCTTGGCCGAGCCGCCCCAGACGAGCCGTACGTCCGAAAGGGAGGAGATCGCGGCGCCGAGATCGGAGCCCGAAGGATAGGTGAGGAAGAGCTGAGAGCCCTCCCCTTCCTCCGCCAGCGCCTCGAGGAAGAGATCGAGCACGCGGCGCATCTCCCCGCTCATCTCCGCCGGCAGCCGCACGACATTCGCGGCGCCGACGAGATAGGCGAGCGCCCAGGAATAAAGGAACACGGTCTCCACATTCTGCGGCGGCAGGTGGAAGGCGAGCCCGCGCGGGCGCGCCTGCACGTCCGGCGCGAGCCGCGCCATGAAGCCCTTCTCCAGCGCGGCGAGCGCGGCGGCGCGGGTCCAGAAGCCGAAATGCGTCACCGCGGGGGAGAAGCCGCCGCCCCTGAGAATGCGCTCCGCGACGCCGGCCACGAGCGCCTTGCGCGCCGGCGAGAAGGGCGCGGCGAGGCGGAGCCGCGCCGCCTCAAGCCGTTCCGCCAGCGCCTCGCGGGAAAGCGCGCCGCCGCCCGGCCCGAAGATCTCGATCCGGTCGCTCACGCCGCCACGCTCGCCGCGACCACGTCGCTGCACCCGCGGAGTTCCGTCTTCGGCGCCCGCCCGACGATGCGGAGCGCCTTGCCGAGCCGCCCGCCCGCGCCGGAATCCACCGTCTCGATCACGCCGATATCCTCGGTCAGCACGGAATGGCCGGGATAGGAGGTCGGCAGCAGCGAGAGCGTCTGGATCACGCCCTCCTCCCCGATCGCCGCCGGCTCCCATGTGCCGGGGCGGCGCACGATCACCTCGGTGAAGTTCGGCGGATAGAGCAGCCCGTCCTCCCCTTCGAGGAAGACGGAGCCGATCTGCTCCACGAAGCCGTAGAAGTTGTAGATGCGCGTGATCCCGAAACGCCGGCCGAGCGCAGCGCGGAATTCGGGGTTCGAGACCTTCTCGGACTCAAGCTTCTTCCAGCCGCCGGAGTGGACGAGCACCGCGTTGGAAAGGTCGATCTCCCCGTCGGCGAAGGCCTGATAGAGCTTGGACCAGACGAGGAAGGTGAAACCGAAGATCAGGAAGGGCACCCCCCCGTTCGCCGCTGCGAAGCGGCGGATCGCGTCGAGATCGGGCGTCAGTGCGGCGTCGAGCGCGAAGACGGTCTTCGCCCCGAACTTCATCATGCCGAGCACGCCGGCCCCGCGCGCCGTGAGCCCCGTCTCGACCAGAACGCTCTTCGAGTCGATGGCGAGGAAGGGGAGCCGCCGCTCCCCCAGCACATGCCGGAAGGTCGCCACCAGCGCCGCCGATTGCCGGCCCGCCGTCTCGTCGTCCACCACGATCCGGCTCGGAACCTGCCCCGTCGTCCCGCTGGAGCGCATCACGATGGCGCGGGAGGAGGAGGAGGAAAGCTCCTGCTCCTTGAAGATCGTGACCGGCAGGAAGGGGATGTCGGCCAGCCGCTCCCACCGCCGGAGCCCGCCCCAGGCCGCGTCGACGATCCGCGCATAGCCCGGGCAGTTCGCGTAGTGCCGCGCCGCGAGGTCGTTCATCGCGCCGAGCATCATCGCCTCCTTCTCCGCCTGTTTCAGGGAGAAGGGCGGGCGGGCGAGAAGCTCCTCAAACATCGGCCTCGGCCTTCAGCCGCGCATAGTCGACCTTGCCGCTCGGCTTCAGCGGCAGGGCGGGAAGCGCCCGGAAGCGGAAGCTGGCGGCGGGGACGCCGTATTCGGCGGCGAGGCGCTTCGCCTGCGCCTTCAGCGGCTCCTCGAAGCCTTCCTCATGGAACACGATCACGCTCTCCCCCTTCTCCAGGGCGGCGACGAGGCAGGGCGGCTCCAGTTGCCGCTCGATCTCGTCGAGGCTGAGCCGGAGCCCGGCGACCTTGGCGAAGCGCTGGCTGCGCCCCGTGAGGTGAAGATAGCCCTCCTCATCGAGAAATCCGAGGTCTCCGGTCAGGAGCCGCCCGCCCTGCTCGTCCCCCCGGTCGAGATCAGCCCGTGTTTCGGCGTAGCCCAGCATCACGTTCGGCCCTTCGTAGGCGACCGCGCCGGCCTCGCCCGCCGGAAGTTCAGCCCCCGTCTCGTCGAGAACCGAAATCTGCCCGCCAGCGAGCGCCGGGCCGACCGAGCCCGGCTTCTCCGCCAGCCGCTCCGCCGGCAGCGTCGTCATCCGCGGCGCCGCCTCCGTCTGCCCGTACATAACGAAAAACCGCCCCCCGCGGGCGGAAACATCGTCCGCCACCTTGGCGAGGAACCGCCGGTCGAGCGCGCCCCCGGCCTGCGTGAAGGTGCGCACCGAGGGCGGAACGGCGCCGAGCCCGAACCGGGCCAGCACCGTGTAGTGGAAGGGCACGCCGGGAAAATGCGTGCCGCCCGCCGCCGCGACCGCCGGCCAGAACTCGGGCGAAACGAGCGAGCCAGAAGTCATCCAGACCGCCGCGCCGGCGACCAGATGCGAGGTGACGACGGAGAGACCGTAGGAGTAGTGCGGCGCGAGATGGCCGATCCCCACGTCGTCCTCCGTGATGGAAAGCGCCGCGCCGATCTGCCGCGCATTGGCCTCCAGCGCCGCCGCCGTGAGCCGCACGAATTTCGCGCTCCCGGTGGTGCCGGACGTCGAGAGAAGCACGGATGCCGCGCCGCGGATCGGCGCGCCGCCCTCTCGCCTCGCCAGCGCCATGCCGGGCGCCGCTTCGCCTTCGGGCGAAGGGGAGAGCACGAAATCCGGCCTGTAGGCGTCCTCCAGCCGGGCAAGCTTCGCCGGCTCCAGCCCCGGATCGGCGAGGGCGACCGCATGGCCCGCCGCCAGCGCGCCGAGAAGGCCGATGACCGCCCCGGCCCCGTTCGGCGCGAGGAGGAGAACGAGCCGCTTGCCCCCGCTCGCCTCCATCTGCGCGGCGAGCGTCAGCGCCGCCTCGCGGAGCTCGCCACGGGTGAGCCAGAGCCCCGTATCGTCCCCAAGCGCCCGCGCGCCCTCCCGTTCGGGGAGGAGGGGGAGGAGGCCGCCGCAGCTCGGGTCCGCCGCCGCCATCGGCTCAGATGACCATGCCGCCGTCGACGCCGATCACCTGCCCGGTGACGTAGCGGGAGAGATCGGAGGCGAGGAAGAGGACGACATCGGCCACATCCTCCGGCGTCCCCGCCCGGCCGAGACCGACCCGCGCCAGAGTCTCCGCCCGCACCGCATCGCCGAGCGCCGCGGTCATCTCCGTCTCGATGAAACCGGGAGCGACCGCGTTCACCCGCACATTCTTCGGCGCCAGTTCCTTCGCCGCGCCGAGCGTCGCGCCGACCAGCCCGGCCTTGGCGGCGGCGTAGGCGACCTGCCCGGCCTGCCCCCGAACGCCGATGATGGAGGATATGTTGACGATGCTTCCCCCCGTCCGCGCCATCAGACGCGCCACGGCCTGCGTCAGATGGATCGCGCCGAGGAGGTTGACGCGCATCGTCTGCTCGATATCCGCGTCCGGCGTCATGCCCAGCATGCCGGCGCGCATCACGCCCGCATTGTTAACGAGGATGTCGAGCCGCTTGTGCGCGGAAAAGACCTGCTTGGCGAGCGACCGGGCGAAATCCGCTTCCCCGATATCGCCCTCGATCGCCGTCGGCGCCGGACCGCCCGCCGCAGCGACCGCGCCAAGCGCCGTCTCGTCGACCCGCCGCGCCGTCATCACGACCTGCGCGCCCGCGCCCGCCAGACGGGCGGCTATGGCGAGCCCGATGCCGCGCGAGGCGCCGGTGACGAGCGCGACGCGGCCTTCGAGTTCAGGCCGAGGCATATTTTTCCATCATGGCGACCGCCTTGTCGAAGTCGCTCATGGCGAGGATGTCGTCGGTCTCCATCATGATGTCGAACTCGGCCTCCAGCGCGGCGACGAGCATCATGTGGCCGATCGACGTCCAGGGTTCGTAGTCACGATAGACAAGCGTCGCCGTATCGATGTCGGCCGGCACGTCGAAGGCTTCCTCGAAGGCTTTCAGAACCCGTTCGCGCATCGCCATTTCCTTTCGAGTCGAAGCCCGCGCCCAAGACGCCGGCGAAGCTGGCGCCCGAATATTTCAGGACGATGAACGCACGGCCGCGGCTGAGCTTCATATCCGCGTCGAAGCGGCGCGCCTCGTGAAATCATACCGGCCCCCGGCAGTCAAGAATCCGCGCCGGAGGCCGTCGCCGGCCCGGATTCTTCGAGGATCAGCTTGCCCCAGCGGCCCGTCTTGATGTCTTTTTCTATCACGCGCGCGGGATTGCCGGAGACGATGGAGTTGGCCGGCACGTCACGCATCACCACGCTCGCCGCCGCGACGATGCAATTGTCGCCGATCGTCACGCCGGGGAAGATGAAGCTGCGCGCGCCGATCTGGCATTCCCGGCCGATCACGGTGTCCCGGTGCATGCCGCGAACATAATCGTGGGTCAGGATCACGGCGCCGAAACTGATGGCGGTATGGTCCCCGATATGAACGCCGCGCGGATAGGTCGTGTCCAGCTTGGCGGAGAAGGAGATCATGCAATCCTTGCCGATATGCATGCCCCAGAGCTTTCGAAGGACCCAGACCCGGACATACATGAAGGCGGGCCGGAGCTCCTTCTTGATCCGCGCGAGGAAGCCGCGCCTTACATTGTCCCCCACGACGTCACGCCCTCCCCTCGCCTCCGGTGAAACCGCGCTCGCGATAGCACGACCCCCCCTCGCGGGCAAACGCCGCGGCGCGCCGTCCCCTTCCGCGGGCGGGCGCGCCGGGCCATATGCGCGGCATGTCGCAGGGCGGAGCGGATGAGACGGAACGGGCGGAGATCCGCGCGGCGGTGGTCGCCGCCGCGCGGCGCTATTTCGCGGACCGGCGCGGGCGCGTCGATCCCTTCGTCGACCGCTGGTTCACCTTCCGCGGCTCGCTCCGGCTGCACCGCGCCGCCTTCGGCTGGGACATCGCCCGGGCCCCCGCGAACATCGCCCTCGCCCCAGTCCATGTCGGCGCGCGCCTCGCCGCCGCCGGCGCCCGCGCCGCGGGGCGGAGGCGGACGGCGGAATGGCTTGGCGCCCGGCAGGTGATGCTGGAGACGGACGTGATGCGCCGCGTCCGGGCGCTGATCCTCGCCGAACTGCTCGAGCTGCCGTCAGGCGCGGAAAGCGGCGCAGACGCCCTCGCGGAGACGATCGCCCGCGATCCGTCAGTGCGCCAGCTCCTCGCCGCGGGCGGCGCGCCCTCGGCGAAGCTGGACAAGATCCTCGCCGCCTATGCCGGCACGCGCTCCGCCGTGGCGGAGATGACCACCGCCCTCGCCACGCTCGGCGCCGGCGCGGCCGCCCTCCATCAGCTCACGCCCGGCGCGCTGACGCTCGGCCCCGCACTCGCCGCGGCGATGGCGCAGAGCGCGGCGATCTCCGCCTTTCCGCTCGGCGCGGCGGCGGGCTCGGTCTGGTATGGGTTCATGCCCGCCGCCGCCTCCCCGGCGCTCGTGGCGGGAACGACGGCGGGGCTGATGGGCGGCGCGGCGGTCTTCGCCGCCTTCGCCGGGGTGCTGGCGGACCCGGCGCAGCGCGCGCTCGGCCTCCATCGCCGCAGGCTTCTTCGCCTGATCGACGCGATGGAGCAGGAATTCGTCGAGGGGCGCGGGGGCGGCTTCGCCGCAAGGGAGCACTACGTGGCGAGGCTCTTCGACCTGCTCGACGCCGGAATGGGAGCCATGCGGCTCTGACCGGCGCGGCGTCTCGGGCCTCCGCAGAGGCCCGAGACAGTCACTTTCAGCCGACCAGTTCGAGGCCGGAGAAGAAATAGGCGATCTCTTCCGCCGCCGTCTCCGGCGCATCGGAGCCGTGCACGGAGTTCTCGCCGATGGAGAGGGCGAATTCCTTGCGGATCGTGCCCTCGTCAGCCTGGGCCGGGTTCGTCGCGCCCATCACCTCACGGTTCTTCGCCACCGCGTCCTCGCCCTCCAGAACCTGCGCAACGATCGGGGCGGAGGACATGAAGGTGCAGAGCTCGTCATAGAACGGCCGCGCCGCGTGGACCTTGTAGAACTCGCCGGCCTGCGCCTTCGTCAGGTGAATGCGCTTCTGCGCGATGATGCGGAGGCCCGCGGCCTCCAGCTTCGCGTTGATTGCGCCGGTGAGGTTGCGCGCGGTCGCGTCCGGCTTGATGATGGAGAACGTGCGCTGGATCGCCATGGGGAATCTGTCCTTCGTTGGGGCTGGGCCCGGGT
>JAUHWJ010000647.1 GCA_030424705.1 Alphaproteobacteria bacterium
CATGTCGTGCTGGTAGGTCTCCAGCTCGTCCGAAAGCTGGTGCGGGCGGAAGGCGCGGAGGCGTTCGAACCAGGGGCGGTAGCGGGCGAGGGCCGGGCTTTCGGCGAATTTCGCCTCCAGCGCCGCATCCTCGATCCGGTTCAGCTCCAACGTGAAGAAGACGAGCGGGTTGAAGAGCGCGGTGATCTCCGCCTCCCGGTCCGCATAGAACTTGCCGCGCGCGCCGTCCGCCGTGTTCTGGCTGTAGAGGAGCCCGGCATAGGACATGATGCGCCCGCTCTTGCCTTGGATCGCCTCGTAGCGGCCGAGGAGGGCGGCGAGCGCGTCGCCGGACATCGTGGCCATCCTGCCCTGCGCATCCGCGGCGAAGGCCGGGATTTCGGCGGCGAGCCAGACGAGGTCGGCCTTCAGCTCCGCGCTCTCCATGCCCGGATAGAGATCGTCGAGCCGCCATTCCGGCAGGTCGCCGAAGGGCGCGCCGCCGGAGGGGGAGGCGGCGTCACGGAGCGGGAGGGGAAGCGCGGTCATGGATGGTCCTTCGTCTTCATGCGGTCGGGCTTGAGGGTAGGGCGGCGCGGCCTGCGGGGAAAGGCGCCGCGTCAGAGCGAGACGCCGTCTTCCGGGGGCGGCCCCGGCGCTTCCTGCTTGCGGCGGATGATGATGTCCCCGTTCGGGAGGCGCTCCGGCGCCTCGTAGGCGTCGAGATCGTCGATCAGCGCGCGAAGGCGCTCCGCCATCGGGTCGAGCGCCTCGGCGAAGCGCCGGAGCATCGCCTCCGCCTCCTCGCCAAGGGCGCGAAGCTCCTCCTCGCCGGGCAGGATCGGCTCCCCCGTCTCGTCGGCGGCGGAGGGCGCGGACAAGAGAAGAAGAGAGAGGGCGGCGGCGCGGAACGGTCTCATTCCGGGGATATAGGCGCCGAGACCCGACGACGCATCATGCGCCAAAGAAAAGCCGCCCCGCACGAATGCGGGGCGGCTCTTGTTCCTGGGGGCGGGCGCCCTGAGGCGCCGACCGTATCAGTTGCCGATCGTGATCTCGACGCGGCGGTTGCGCGGCTCGCGCACGCCGTCGCCCGTCGGGACGGCCGGCTCGGACTCGCCGCGCGCGGCGCGGGTGACGCCGCCCATCGGGACGCCGGCGGAGGCCAGCGCGTCCGCGACCGTGTTCACGCGGCGCTGGGAGAGGCCGACGTTGTAGGCCGCGGAGCCCGACGTGTCGGCATGGCCGACGAGCGAGACGATCGGATTCGCGACGCCGGAGAGCGCGGCGACCACGTCGGAGACGACGCCGCGCGCCGCATCCGTGAGGTTCGACCGGTCGAAGCCGAAGTAGACGATGAAGTTCGCCGGGCCGGAGCCGAGGCAGGCCGCATAGGCCGCGTCGAACATCGCCTTGACCTCATCGGCGTCGAGGCAGCCGGTGGGCTGATACTGCGCCTCGAGCCACTGATCCCAGAGCTTCTGCGCCTCGGCGCAAGCGGCCGGGCGGACGGAGGCGTTCGCCGCGATGCCCGCGCCGACTTCGGAATACATCGCCGCGGCTTCGCCGCCGATGCCGAGATCGGCCGGGTTCCACGGGGCGACGCCGCCGGCGGCGGCCGCGTTAGAGCGGTCCATATAGCCGGCCGCGTCCATCCAGT
>JAUHWJ010000648.1 GCA_030424705.1 Alphaproteobacteria bacterium
GAGCGACGTGAACTACGCCTGGCCGACCGCCGAGGTCGCCGTCATGGGAGCGAAGGGGGCGGTGGAAATCCTCTACCGCAGCGAGCTTGGCGATGCGGAGAAGATCGCCGGCCGCGTGAAGGATTACGAGAGCCGCTTCGCCAACCCCTTCGTGGCGGCGGAGAAGGGGTTTATCGACGAGGTGATCCGGCCCCAGTCCACCCGCCGCCGCGTGGCGCGGGCCTTCGCAGCGCTCCGGACCAAGCAGCTCAGCAACCCGTGGAAGAAGCACGACAACATTCCGTTGTGAACGAAGGTCGCCCGCCCCAACCCTGCGAAAGGCCCCGCCATGCCCGCGCCGAAACTGAAGCTCCACCACATCAACGTCTGCACGCATGACGCTGCGGCGCTGCGGGACTGGTATCGCGATATCCTCGGCATGACGCATGACACCTCCGTCACCCGCCACCGGATCGTGCGCGAGGACGCGCTCTACAAGGGCGGGGTCGAGGTGGTGCGGGACGAGGCGGGGGAAATCCACATCGCGGAGACGGACCCGCACCTCGCCGCCCGCGCCGGCCACAGCGTCAACCCCCTGCTGCGCGGCCACATCGCTTACCGCACGGACGATCTCGAGGCCTTCAAGCGGCATCTGGAGGAACAGGGGATTCCCTATGCCGACTACGGCCACGCCTTCAGCGGGGCCTGGAAGCAGATCTTCTTCCACGATCCGACCGGGCAGGTGATCGAGGTGCAGGAGACGAACGATGAGGAGTTCTGAGGGGAGCCGCCGGTGACCGGCCCGCTCTTCCACATGGTGGCCGACGGCCCGCGCCCTGTCGCGCCCTTCTCCCACGCTGTCGAGAGCGACGGCTGGGTGCTTCTGACCGGGCAGATGCCGACCGACCCGGCGGCGCCCGACGCGCCCCTGCCGGAAGGGATCGCGGCGCAGACCGCCCGCGTGATGGAGAACCTGAAGCTGATCCTCGAAGGGCTGGGCCTCGGCCTCTCCCATGTTCTGCAATGCCGCTGCTACCTCACCGAGTTCGAGCGGGATTTCGCGGCCTTCAACGAGGTCTATCAAGGCTATTTCCCGCCGGACCGCCGCCCGGCGCGGACGACATTCGGCGTCACGGCGCTCGCCGTTGCGGCGCTCGTCGAAATCGACATGGTGGCGCGGCGACCGGAGGAAATGTCATGAACAAGCTTTTCAAGAATCAGGCCTTCGCCATCTCCCACGCCGACGCCTCCGCCTTCGAAGGCGCGGGCCTGCGCCCCTTCTTCGAATACCGCCAGCTCGGAATCCGGGAGGCGACCGGCGGGCGCTACGCCGCCCATGTCATCCGCGCCGTGCCCGGCATGGAGAGCCCGGGCGCCTGGCACACGCACGATCTCGACTTCCAGATGGTCTATGTCCTGAAGGGCTGGGTCGTCTTCGAATACGAGGGGGAGGGGGAGCATATCCTCCGCGCCGGCTCCGCCGTGCTCCAGCCGCCGGGCATCCGCCACCGTGAGGTGCGGCATTCCGACGATCTGGAGCTGATCGAGATCGTCTCGCCGGCCGAGTTCGACACGCACGAGGCGGAGGCGCCGTGAGGCGGCCCGCCTCCCCGCCCGGCCATCCCGGCCCCTACATGCCCAAGCACAAGGGCATGC
>JAUHWJ010000649.1 GCA_030424705.1 Alphaproteobacteria bacterium
GAACTTCGCGATCCCCTCCCGCGCCAGCGCCGTCACCTCCTCGGGCGTCTGCCGGGGGCGGAGGCCCATGCGGCGCGCGCTCTCGATCACGCGGGCGCAGTGGAGGTCGAGGTCAGGGGCCATCCCGTCCCATGCCCGCGCCCCGTCGAAGACGAGCGAACCGAGCCATGTGCCATGATCGGCGGCGCCGAGGATCATGGTCGCCCCCTCGCGCCATTCCCCCTCGAAAAAGGTCCAGATCGCCCGCTCCGCCATCGCACGCTCCCGCCGTTCAAGCCGCGGGTTCGGTAGCGCGCCCCGGCGGGCGGGGCAAGGGCGGGGGCTCAGAAGAGCGCGAGCGCCGTGTCGAACGTGGCTCCGTCCGTGAGCATCCCGTCCGCGCCGGAATCGCCCACGATCCTCACGACGACGGGGGGCTCCGCCGCGCCACCCTCCAGGAACAGCGTGTCGTTCCCGGTCCCGCCGATGAGCACGTCCTGGCCGGTCGACGGCTCGGGCGGTTCGTCGACGTCCGCCGTCGTCGGCGTCCTGCTTCCGTAAATCGTGTTGTCGATGATCCGGTGGAACGGAACGGCGGCCTCCGCCTCCCCGCTCCCGGATGCGAAATCGAAGCTGTCTGCGGGCGCTTCGGGCGGCGGGGTCCACTTGATGTCGTAGACGCGGTAGTAGGGCATCGGGCTCTCCTTCCGGTTCTCGTCGCGCCATTGACGTGGCGAGCCCTGCCGGCAGCCGCAATCCGGCCGCCTACCGGAGGTTGCGAAAGGTCACGCGCCCCGGCGCATGAGCCCCACGCCCCCGGTCCGCTCCCTCGGCTCCGGCCCCGCATCCCGCGCCGCGCGCGCGGAGACGAGCGCGGCGACCTCCGGCGGGAAGGGCTCCGCCCGCGGCCCGCCGTCCCGGTCCACATGCAGGAGCACCGCCTCGTTGACCGCGAGAACCGCCTCCGTCGTGAGGTTCACGATCAGCGTATGGAGATGGATGCGCTTCGCGTCATGGTCGATCAGCCGCTGCCGCGCCGCCAGCCTGTCCCCCGCCTTCGCCTCCCGTAGATAGCGGATGCGGTTGTCGAGGTTGAAGAGCGTGCGCCCTGTCGCCGCCAGATAGCTCGGCCCCATGCCGAGCTCGTCCATCTGCCGGTCATTGGCGAAGGAGACGAGGAGGACGTAATAGGCGTCCCGCATATGGCCGTTGAAATCGACCCAGGAGCCGGGGCAGGTCCGGCGCAGTTCCAGCATCGGCCTCTCCCCGCTCAGCTCATCGCCGCCTTCAGCACGCGGCGCGCATTGCCCCCGGCGACGAGGGCGAGCTTCTCCGGCGGGAAGAGCGGCGCGCCCGCCCCGTCCTCCGCCGCGGCGAGCGCGGCGACGACATGGCTGACGCCCGTCACGTCGAAGGCGGTCGTCACCGCCCCGTCGAAATCCGAGCCGAAGCCGAGATGCTCGTAGGGGTCGTAGCGGCCATAGCGGCCCTCCATCTCCTCCGCGAATTCCTCCGCCGAAAGGATGCCGAGCGCGGCGCGGAAGCTCTCCACGATCCGCGCCATCTTCTCCGCGAACGGGGCCTTCGGCGCCCAGCCCATCGCCTCGTCCCAGAAGCCGATCCCGATCATCCCCCCCGTCGCCGCGACGGCCCGC
>JAUHWJ010000650.1 GCA_030424705.1 Alphaproteobacteria bacterium
GTCGTTTCGCCGTCTCCACCGTCGCGTCCATATAGGCGCGGATGCCGGGGAACTTCACGAAATAGGCGTCGATGAACTTCTTCGCCTCCTCTCGCGGGATCCGGAGGTTGTTCGCGAGGCCGAAAGCGGAGATGCCGTAGATCACCCCGAAATTGATCGCCTTGGCCTGCCGGCGGATCATCGGGTCCATGCCTTCCACCGGCACGCCGAACATCTCCGAGGCCGTGGCGGCGTGGATGTCGAGCCCGTCCGCGAAGGCCTGCTTCATCGCGCCGATATCGCCGATATGGGCAAGGAGCCGCAGCTCGATCTGGCTATAGTCGAGGGAAAGGAGCACGTTCCCCTCCTCCGCGATGAACGCCTCCCGGATGCGCCGCCCTTCCTCCGATCTCACCGGAATGTTCTGGAGGTTCGGATCGGTCGAGGCGAGGCGCCCCGTGGAGGCGCCGGCAATGGAATAGGAGGTGTGGACGCGCCCCGTCTCCGGGTTGATGTGGCCCTGCAGCGCGTCGGTATAGGTGCCCTTCAGCTTCGAAAGCTGCCGCCAGTCCAGCACCCTTGCGGGAAGGTCATGCCCCTCCGCCGCCAGCGCCTCCAGCACGTCCGCGCCGGTGGCGTAGGCGCCCGTCTTGCCCTTCTTGCCGCCCGGCATGGACATCTTGTCGAACAGAATCTCCCCGAGCTGCTTCGGCGAGCCGACATTGAACCGCTCCCCCGCCAACTCGTGGATCTCGTCCTCTAGCTGCGCCATCTTCTGGCTGAACGTGTTGGAGAGGCGGGAGAGCGCGTCCCGGTCCACCTTCACGCCGGCGCGCTCCATCTCCGCGAGAACGGGGACGAGCGGGCGCTCCATCGTCTCGTAGACGCGGGTGACGCGGTTCCGCACGAGGCCGGGCTTCAGCTTCCGCCAGAGCCGGAAGGTGACGTCCGCATCCTCCGCCGCATAGGGCGCGGCCTTCTCGATCTCCACCTTGTCGAAGGTGATCTGCCCCTTGCCGGAGCCGATCAGCGCCTTGATGGGGATCGGTTCGTGCCCGAGATGCCGGGCGGAAAGCGCGTCCATCCCGTGCCCGCCCATCCCGGCCTCCTGCGCGTAGGAGAGGAGGAGCGTGTCGTCGAAGGGCGCCGTCCGCACCCCGTGGCGGAGCAACACCTTGTAATCGTATTTCATGTTCTGCGCGATCTTGAGGACCGAAGGGTCCTCCAGCAGCGGCTTCAGGAGTTCGAGCGCGCGGTCGAAATCCATCTGCCCCGGCGCGCGCTCGGCGGCGCCCAGCAGGTCCCCGTCCCCCGTCATGTGGCCGAGCGGGATGTAGCAGGCCCGCCCTGGCGCGACGGCGAGGGAGACGCCGACCAGCTCCGCCTGCATCTCGTCGAGCGAGGTCGTCTCGGTGTCGAAGGCGACCTCGCCCCGCTCCCGCGCCGCCTCGATCCAGCGGAGGAGCGCCGCCTCATCCCGCACGATCTCATAGGCCGCATGGTCGAATGGCGCCTCCGGCTCCGGCGCCGGCGCGCCGGGTTCGGGCGGCGCCTCGGCGGAGAGGGGGGCGGGGGCGGGCGCCGCCATCCCGTTCGCCTCCGCGATGCGGCGGGTGAGGGTGGAGAACTCCATCGAGCG
>JAUHWJ010000057.1 GCA_030424705.1 Alphaproteobacteria bacterium
AGGGGGACCTCCTCGTCCTCCGCCCGCTGATCCGCGTGGCGGAGGCGGATTGCGCCCGCTTCGCCGCGGCGATGAACTTCCCCATCATCCCCTGCGATCTCTGCGGCAGCCAGGACGGGCTGCAGCGCCAGCAGGTGAAGCGGATGCTCGATGACTGGGAGCGGCGGCGCCCCGACATCCGGTCGGTGATGGCGAACGCGCTGGCGAACGCCAACCCCTCCCACCTGCTCGACGCCTCGATCTTCGACTTCGCCGGGCTCGCGCCAAAGGCTTGAGCGCGCGCCCGGCGCCGCCGGTCAGCTGAGGCTGGCCTGTTCGGGTCGGCCGGGCTGATGCGCGTCGCTCCCCCTGTGCCCCTTGGCTCGGGCGACTAGCCCGGGCCGCGGCCTCCCTCCCCCCAAGGGAGGCCGCATCGCAACGGCTCAAGACATGCAATCGTCAGAGATCGTGACACCATAAACCGCGCAGGTCAGTCGTTCCGATGCGACCTCCCGAGGGAGGCCGCGGCCCTCAATGCTTCGCTCGCAGGCCGTCCGGCCTCGCCGGACCGCGCAGCGTTCCCGTCAGAGCGATTTTCGCCCTAGCCGACCAGCGAGATCGTCGTGTTCGGCGCGTTCTTGCCGCGCCGCACGAGCAGCCGGTTGAGCGCGATCACATAGGCCCGCGTCGAGGCGACGACCGTATCCGTATCCGCCGCCGAGCCGGTGACGAACCGTCCGTCCTCCTCCAGCTTCACGGAGACGGTCGCCTGCGCGTCGATCCCGTCCATCACCGCGTTGACCTGATAGAGCTTCAGAACGCCCTCATGCTTCACCAGCTTGTTGACTGCGGCGAAGGCGGCGTCCACCGGCCCGTCGCCTTGCGCGGTCGTCTGATGGTCCACGCCGTCGATGGTGAGCGTCAGGTCGGCGGAGCGGGGCTCGCTCGTGCCGCAGATCACCCGGAGGAACTTGATGCGGATGCGGTCGTTCGCCGCGGAGGTCCGCTCGTCCTCCACCAGCGCCACGATGTCGTCGTCGTAAACGTCCTTCTTCTGGTCGGCCAGCGCCTTGAACCGGACGAACGCCTCCTGAAAGGCGTTGTCGCCGAGCTCGATGCCGAGGTCCTTCAGCTTGGCGCGGAAGGCGGCGCGCCCCGAATGCTTGCCCATCACCAGCGCATTGGCGGAAAGGCCCACATCCTCCGGGCGCATGATCTCGAACGTCTCCGCGTTCTTCAGCACGCCGTCCTGGTGGATGCCGCTCTCATGCGCGAAGGCGTTCTTGCCGACGATGGCCTTGTTGAACTGCACCGGGAAGCCCGAGGCCGTGGCGACGAGGCGGGAGGCGCGCATGATCTTCGTCGCGTCGACGCCGGTATGATAGGGCATGATGTCCCGCCGCACCTTCAGCGCCATCACGACCTCTTCGAGCGCGGTGTTGCCCGCCCGCTCGCCGAGCCCGTTGATCGTGCATTCGATCTGCCGCGCGCCGGCCTCCACCGCGGCGAGGGCGTTCGCCGTCGCCATGCCGAGGTCGTTATGGCAATGCGTGGCGACCACGCATTTGTCGAGCCCCGGCACGTTGGCCAGCAGGTCCCGGATGATCTCCGCCGATTCCCGCGGCGCGGTGTAGCCCACCGTGTCCGGAATGTTGATCGTCGTCGCGCCGGAGGCGACGGCGACCTTCACCGTCTCGATCAGGTAGTCCCGCTCCGTCCGCGTCGCGTCCATGGGGGACCACTGGACATTGTCGCAGAGCGAGCGGGCATGCCCCACCGTCTCCTCGATCTTCCGCAGCACCTGCTCCTTGTCCATCGCCAGCTGATGCTGCCGGTGGAGCGGGGAGGTGCCGATGAAGGTGTGGATGCGCGGCTTCTTGGCGTGTTCGAGCGCGGCCCAGGCGCGGTCGATATCGCCCTTCGCGGCGCGGGCGAGGCCGCAGATCACGGCGTTCTGCGCCTGCTTGGCGATCTCGCTCACCGCCTCGAAATCGCCGTCCGAGGCGATGGGGAAGCCCGCCTCGATGATGTCCACCCCCATCTCGTCGAGCAGGGCGGCGATGGCGAGCTTCTCGCTCAGCGTCATGGTCGCGCCGGGGCTCTGCTCGCCGTCGCGGAGGGTGGTGTCGAAGATCAGGACGCGGCTTGCGTCTTTGGGAGCATCAGTCATGTCGGTGTCTCTCGGTCCGGGTGTTTCCTGCGGCGCGTGGTTTACCCCCCAGACGCGCGCGCCGCTGCCCGGCGCGCCTAGGGGCGCGTAAGGAGGAGGCCGAGAAGGCGAAGGGGCGCACTCGCGAACATGCGCCCGTTTATACGCGCATCGCGCCGCCGCGCAAGAAAAGATCGGCGGGAGACGCCGCTCGCCCCGCCATCACGGAAATCTGACCGGGCGCCGCGTAACGCGCGGCCTGGTGAAACGAACCCTCCTCAAACACGCCGCAGGGAGGCACGAATGTTGACGACATCTTTGATCCGCCATGCGAGGCGCGGCGCCGCCGCCGCTCTTCTCGCCCTGGCCGCGCTTGTCGCACCCCTTGCGGCCGGGGCGGACGGCGCGAAGCCCCTCGCCCCGCATGTGATCGCCGAATTCGGCCATCCTCCGGCCACGCCCGATGGCCCGCTCTCCCCGGAGATCGAGGCCGCGATCCGCGCCGTCTTCATCGAAAACCTCGCCGAATACGGCTGGGGCGCGAACGAGCAGGCGGCGCTCGACGCCATCGCGCAGTCGGGCGACCCTCGCCTCGCCTGGATCGTGAGCGACCTGATGCGCTTCGCCTGGCGCACCTCGCTGGACGACGCGCTCGGCCGAACCGGCGCCGCCCTGCTCGGCATCGAATACGAGACCCGGCAGCGCTGGGGCGAACTCACCGACCATCTCATCGCCTGGGACATTCCGGCCCCGCCCGGCTATCTGGAGGTCAAGCGCGCCATCTTCACGACCTTCATTCCCGGCTGGGAGCGGATCTTCGTGGAGGGGGAGATCGACTGGCGCCACGTCTCCTGGGGCGGCGTGCTGATCGACGACCGCCCCTTCGGCGCGACGGACATCCCCTGCAACTGCATCCCCGCCGCCGACAACCCCGAAGTCAGCAGCGCCGAGGAGGCGACCTGGCTGAAGGATTCAGACATTGTCTTCGGCATCGGGATCAACGGCGAATACCGCGCCTATCCGCGGCGGATCATGGAGGTCCGCGAGATGGTGAACGACACGCTCGGCGGCCGCGATCTCGGCATTCCCTACTGCACCCTCTGCGGCGCCGCGCAGGCGTATTTCACGGACAATATGCCCGAGGGCGTGAAGCGCCCCGTCCTCCGCACCTCCGGCCTCCTCATCCGCTCCAACAAGGTGATGTACGACGTCGATACATGGTCCGTCTTCGACACCTTCCTCGGCCATGCCGTGACCGGCCCGCTCGCCGAACGCGGCCTCCGGCTCGAACAGGCGACCGTTGTGACGACCGACTGGGGAACATGGCGCCGCGCCCATCCGGAGACGACCGTGCTCGTCGAACATCTCGCCCTGGGCCGCGATTTCGACTTCCGCAACGGGCGGGACGCGAACGGCCCGATCTTCCCCGTCGGCGACGTGGACCCGCGCCTGCCCGTGCATGAGGACGTGATCGGCGTCCTCACCGCCTCCGGCGAGCCCGTGGCCTTCCAGCGCAGCAAGGCCATCGCCGCCCTGAGCGCGGGCGAGGAGATCGCCTTCGAGAACGTCCGGCTTGAGCTCGAAGCCGGCGGCGTTAAGGCGGTGGGCGAAGACGGGGCCGACCTCGGCAGCCACGAGGCGTTCTGGTTCGCCTGGTCGCAGTTCCATCCCGGCACGGCGCTCTGGGGAGAGTAGGGGGCTTCCAGGGCGAAGGCGGACCTGCTGGAACCGGCCGGGCGAAGGCGCCGCGCTCCCCCCGCAATCCTTGGCCCGGGCGACAAGCCCGGGCCGCGGCCTCCCTCCCCCCAAGGGAGGCCGCATTGCAACCGCGCAAGACGTGCGATCGTTCGAGTTCGTGGCGACATAAACCACAACGGCCAATCCGCCCGAGGCGGCCCCCCGAGGGAGGCCGCGCCCCTCCACGCTCCGTTCGCAAGCCGGCCGGCCTCGTCGGAGCGCCCCGCGTTACCGTCAGATCGGCCTTCGCGCCACCATGCCAGCCGGCGCCTTCAAGCGCGCCGGCGGATCGGCTAGCCTCGGCCCCCCGCCCCGAGACAGGACCCCCGATGCTCCCCTGGACCCTCCTCGCCGCCGCGAGCGCTCCGGAAGGCGGCGTCCTCAAGCTCTTCCGCCGGGGCGAGGAATTCTCGATCCGGCTCGAAGGCGGGAACGAGCTGATGAACAGCCGCCTCGGCGGCTCGGAGGAGGCGCTGGCGACGCTGGCCCTCGCCCGCCTCGGCCCCAGGCCCGCGCCCCGCCTGCTGATCGGCGGCCTCGGCATGGGCTTCACCCTCCGCGCGGCGGAGGCCGCCGCCCCCCCGGATGCGCGCCTGATCGTCTCCGAGATCGTTCCGGAACTGATCGAGTGGGCAAGGCTCCACATGGGCGCGGTCTTCGGAGACTGCCTCGCAGACCCCCGCGTCGAGCTTCGCCCCGGCGACGTCGCCGCCGAGATCGCCGGGGCGCCGGCGGCCTTCGACGCCATCCTACTCGACGTGGACAACGGCCCCGGCGGCCTGACGCGCGAAGGGAACGACGCGCTCTACGGCCCCGAAGGCCTCCGCGCGGCGCATCGCGCCCTCGCCCCCGGCGGCGTCCTCGCCATCTGGTCCGCCGCGCCGGAGCCGGCCTTCACCCGGCGCCTCTCGCAATGCGGCTTCGAGGCGACGATGCAGAGCGTGCGAGCCGGGCGCACAAGGCGCGGTTCGCGGCACACGATCTGGCTCGCCGTTCGATGAAGGGAGGGCTGATGGCCCCCCCTCAATCCCCCGTCTGCGACGCCGGCTGGGCGGGAGCCCCCCTCTGCCCGTTCACCCAGTCGCCGTCGAAGACGGAGCCGGAGGCGAATTCCATCCGGCCGGGGCCGTGGCGGCGGTTGTCCTTGAACGAGCCGCGATAGACATCCCCGTTCGCATAGGTGGCGACGCCCGTCCCCTCGATCCGGTCGGCGACCCATTCGCCCTCGTAGCGGAAGCCGTCCGGCTGGGTGAAGACGCCCTGTCCCTCCCGCCGCCCCTCGACGAAGTCGCCCTCATAGACGCCGCCGTCGGGAAAGCGGGCGACGCCCTTGCCGTGGGGCATGTCGTCCTTCCATTCGCCTTCATATTGATAGCCGTCCGGATAGGCGATCTTGCCCGTCCCCTCGATCCGCCCGCCGCGGAACTCGCCCTCGTAGACGGCGCCGGAGGCATAGCGGAAGACGCCGCGCCCCTCGATGACGCCGCCCGCCCACTCTCCCTGATAGCCGCCGCCGTCAGCCGTCGTCATCTCGCCTGGCCCGGCGAGGGCGTTGTCCCTGAAGACGCCCTTCAGCACCCGCCCGTCCGCCAGCCGGGCGACGCCCTCGCCCTCGAACCGGCCCTCGACCCACTGGCCCTCGTAGACGTCGCCGTTTGCGGCGGTCAGCACGCCCGCGCCCTGCCGCCGCCCGCCGACGAAGGAGCCGACATAGACGTCCCCGTTGGCGTATTCCGCCCGGCCCTCGCCCTGCCGCTCGCCGTCAAGGAAGGCGCCTTCGTAGACGTCGCCGTTGGCGTAGCGCGCGCGGCCCGTCCCGCTGATCTGCCCGCCCTTCCATTCGCCGGAATAGGTGAACCCGTCCGGCATCTCGATCTCGCCCATGCCCTCCCGCACGCCGGCGACGAAGGCGCCCTTGTAGACCGAACCGTCGGAATAGGTGACGGTTCCCTGCCCGTGCGGCGCGCCCTTGGCCCACTCGCCCTCATAGCGATAGCCGTTCGGGCGGGTCATCACCCCCGTCCCGTGATGCGCCGATTGCAGGAACTGCCCTTCGTAGCGCGCCCCGTCGGCATAGACGGCGACGCCCGTTCCCTCGATCACGCCGCCGACCCAGTCGCCCTCATAGGAGCCGCCGTCGGAATAGACGATCTTGCCCTTCCCGTGCGGCGCCCCGTCCTTGAAATTCCCCTCGTAGACGGAGCCGTTCTCGTAGCGGACGCGCCCCTCGCCCTCGATCCGTCCCTCGACCCACTGGCCCGTGTACTCATAGCCGCCGGGGAGCGTGAAGGTGCCGAAGCCGTGCTGCCGCCCGTCCTTGAACTCGCCTTCATAGACGCCGCCGCTGTCGTATTTCTTCACCGCGACCTCGCCCTGCTGCGCGGCGGCGGCGAAGGCGAAGGCGGAAAGGATGGCGAAGGCCAGTCCTGTTCGGGCGCGCATGTCGGAACTCTCCGCTTCTGTCCTTGGCGCGGACATTATGGGGGCCCGCCCGCGCTGACAACACTCGCTTGCGCCCCCCGAGCCGCGGCTGCTACCCCGCCCCGGCCCGGAGGAGGGGCGGAGATGACGACGACCCGATTCGCGCCCTCGCCCACCGGGGCGCTCCATCTCGGCAACCTGCGCACCGCCGTGCTGAACGCGCTCGTCGCCCGCGCCGCCGGCGGCCGCTTCCTCCTCCGTATCGACGACACGGATGCTGCCCGCTCGGAGGAGCGTTTCGTGGAGGCGATCCGCGCCGATCTCCGCTGGCTCGGGCTCGACTGGGACGGGGAGGCGCGGCAGTCGCAGCGCCTCGCAACCTACGAGGCGGCGGCGGAGCGCCTCCGCGCCGCCGGGCGCCTCTATCCCTGTTGGGAGACGGAGGGCGAGCTCGCCCTCATGCGCCGCGCCCTCCTCAACGCGAAGAAGCCCCCGGTCTATGACCGCGCCGCGCTCCGCCTTTCGGAGGCGGAGAAGGCCGCGCTCGCGGCGGAGCGGCCGCCCCACTGGCGCTTCCGGCTCGAGGAGCGGGCGATGGAATGGGAGGACGGGATCCTCGGCCCACAGCGCATCGCCGCCTCCGCCGTCTCCGACCCGGTGCTGATCCGGGAGGACGGGCAATTCCTCTACACGCTCTGCTCCGTGGTGGACGATGCGGAGATGGGGGTGACGGACGTCGTCCGCGGCGCCGACCACGTCACCAACACCGCCACCCAGATCCAGATATTCGAGGCGCTGGGCGCGGCCTCGCCCCGCTTCGCCCATCACGCGCTGATGACCGGCCCGGGGGGTGAGAAGCTCTCGAAACGCGCCGGCGCCCTCTCTGTCGCGTCTCTGCGAGAGGCCGGCGTCGAGCCTGCCGCGCTCCTCTCCTGGCTCGCGCGCTCCGGCTCCTCCCGCCCGGTCGAGCCTGTCTGGTCGGTCGCCGAAGCGGCGGCGGATTTCGACCTCTCCGTTTTCTCCCCCGCGCCCAGCCAGGCGAGCGCGGAGGAAATCGCGCAGCTCTCCGCGAAGATGCTGCGCGAGGCGCCTTGGGAGGCGGTCGCCACCCGCGCGCCGGAGGGCGTGACGGAAGCCTTCTTCCACGCCGTCCGCCCCAATCTCGACCGATTGGAGGACGCGGCGGACTGGCTCCGCATCGCGAAGGGCGCCCCGGCCGTCATCGCGCCGGAGGACGCCGAATTCGTCGCCGAGGCCCTCGCGATGCTGCCGCCCCGCCCGTGGACGGAGACGACATGGCGGGAGTGGACGGACGCGGTGAAGGCGAAGTCAGGCCGGAAGGGCAAGGCCCTCTTCCTCCCCCTCCGCCGCGTGCTGACGGGGCGGAGCCACGGTCCGGACATGGGCGCGTTCATGCCGTTTCTGGAGCGGTGAATCCGACATGGCCCGTTGCGGCGACGTCGACAAAGAGCGCCCGGCCGATCCGCCCCCAGGCGGCCGCGACTCCGCGGCCACCACGGGCGGCCGCGCGCCGATACAGCACGACGCGGCGGCTTGGCGCCCCTCGCCCTCCGGCCTTCGCCTCCGGGCGACCGTCCCCTGCGACCCTCCCCCGGAGGGTCGCCGGTCGGGGCCGGGCTCCCCGCCGAAACCCTTGCGCCCCGCCCCCGCTTGAGGCATAGCCTCGCGCCATGAGCCGCGCGATCATCATCTGCGAGATCTGCATCATCCGCTGACACCAGTCCGCGGCGGCGCTTCTGTTCCTCACGAAACATGGCCCGCCGGGGCGCCCCGGGGAATACGCCATGACGACCATCAAGCTCTGGAACAGCGCCGCGCGCGGGAAGGTGGAGTTCGCTCCGCTCGATCCCGCCAATGTCCGGATGTATGTCTGCGGCCCCACCGTCTATGACCGCGCGCATATCGGCAACGCCCGCCCGGCGGTCGTCTTCGACGTCCTCTTCCGCCTCCTCCGCCACGTCTATGGCGAGGCGCACGTCACCTATGTCCGAAACATCACGGACATAGAGGACAAGATCA
>JAUHWJ010000058.1 GCA_030424705.1 Alphaproteobacteria bacterium
AGCCCGGATACGACCCCTTCGCGCCGGAGGCGCCCTCGCCCTTCCGCCTCCGCGCCGGCCTCCTCGCCCGCGCGGCGTTCGGGCGCTACTGATCCGGATAGACGATGAACTCCAGCAGCGTCCCGTCCGGGTCGCGGAAATAGAGGCTCGTCCCCGTCCCCTTCGCGCCGAGCCGCTGCACCGGCCCGAGCTCCACCTCCACCCCGTGCGCCGCCAGATGCGCCGCCGCCTGCTCCACCGTCCCCGGCCAGCGGAAGCAGAGGTCGGACCCGCCGGGCATGACCGGGAGCCGCGCGCGCGGATGCCCGATCTGCCCCGGCCCGTGGGTGTTGAGCTGCCGGTCGCCGAAGCGGAACATCGCCCCGATGCCATAGGGCACGATCTCCGCCCCCATCACGTCCCGATAGAAGGCGATGCTCGCCTCCCAATCCCCGACATGGATCACCGAATGGTCCAGCTCGATCTTCACGCCTCAGCCTCCTTCAATCCCGCGAGCCCCCCGCGCCCCATGAACACCGGCCGCCGCGTCGCCAGCGCCCTCCGCGCCTCGTCCGCCTTGCCGAGCCGGAGGAGGAGGTTCGCCCAGGTCAATTCCAGCAGGTCCCGTTGCGCCCGGCTGCCGCCGAACCGCTCATGCGAGGCCATGACGGGCGTGAGATCGCGGAGCGCCCCCGCCCAGTCCCCGCGAGCGAAGGCGCCCCAGGCGGCGGCGACGGGGCGGACGAGATCGCCCGCGAAGCCCGCCGCCCCCTCCGCGAGCCGCGCCAGCCGCTCGCCCTCGCCCGCCATCGCATGGGCGAGCGCGGCGTGCATGTCCGCGAAGCTCTGGCCGGAGGCGGGGAACTTCGCCGCCGCGTAATCCGAAAGCGCCCGCCACCGCTCCGGCGGAACTTCGATCCCCGCCATCTCCGCCCGGTGAAGAAGCGCCGCCGCATCCGTCAGCGTGTTGAGCGGCATCCCTGCGGAGCCGCCGGGGCCGATCGCGCCGTCGAGCATCGACCAGACCCGCGCCATCTCCCCCCGCTCCAGCGCCCAGAGCGCCACATGCCAGCTCATGTGCCCGTGGAGCGGAGCCGCGCGCTCATAATCCTCCATCCAGCCTTCGAGATAGCGGAGCCCCGCCTCCGTCTCTCCCGCCTCGTAATGCGCATGGGCCTTGAAATGCGCCCCGTTCGCGTTCCGCGGATGAAGCGCCAGCGCCCGCTCCATCAACGCCTGCGACTCCCCGATCCGCCCCGCCTCGCAAAGCGAGATCGCGTGGACGGACATCATCCACCAGTCCTCCCCGTAATGCGGGGAAAGCCGCTCCGTGAAGGCGAGGAGGAACGCCTCCCGCCCCGCCTCCCCGGAAAAACCGATGAGGCCGAAGACGCTGGTGAGAAGCTGCGCGATCAGCGCGTCGCGCGGATGGGTCCGCGTATGCGCCAGCGCCGCCTCCCGCGCCTCCGCCGGCCGGCCCGAGAGGAGGAGGGAGAAGACGCCGAGATGCGCCCGTTCCCGCGCGTCGATCCCGCCCGAAAGCGTCTCCGCCCGCGCCAGCGCCGCCTTCGCGCCGGCCATGTCCCCTTCGAACATCGCCGCGCGGGCGAGCCCGGCATGGGCGAGCGCGAAGCCCTCGTCCGCCGCCAGCGCCCGCTCGAACGCGCCGCGCGCGCCATAGGTCGCGCCGAGCACATGCCGCGCGCCCTCCGCATAGGCGTCCCGCGCCGCGGCGGAGGCGGTCGTCAGCCGGTTTCCGTAATCGTCCTCGAACGCCATCCGCGCCTCCCCGTCAGGGCCCGACGGTCGCCGCCCCCTCGGCCGCGGTCAAGCCCGAACCGCCCCTTGCGCGCCCGCCCGCGCCCCCCGATAACCGGGCGATGAACCGCCCCGCCCCCTTCAACCCCGCGCTCTCCCACGCCCTCGCCTCGCCGGTGATGACGGCGCAATCCTGGCTCAGGGGAAAGGTCTTCCCGCCGGAGCGGCCGCTCCTGAACCTGAGCCAGGCCGCCCCCGTCGGCCCGCCGCCGCTCTCCCTCCGTCGCGCGATGGCGGAGGCGGCGATGTCGGAGGGGGACGCGCATCTCTACGGCCCCGTGCCGGGGGATGGCGCGCTTCGGGCGGAGATCGCCGCCCGCTGGTCCTCGCTCTACGAGGCCGGGATCGCGGCGGAAGAGGTCGCCGTCACCTCGGGCTGCAACGAGGCCTTCGCCGCCGCGATGCTCTCCCTCGCCGGGGCGGGCGACGAGGTGATCTTGCCGACGCCCTGGTATTTCAATCACAAGATGTGGCTCGACATGATCGGCGTCCGCGCCGTCCCGCTCCCCGTGGGGGCGGACGGCCTGCCGGAACCGGAGGCGGCCGCGGCGCTGATCGGCCCGCGCACCCGCGCCCTCGTCCTCGTCACGCCCAACAACCCGACCGGCGCCGAATGCCCGGAAGGCCGGATGGAGGCGCTTTTCGACCTCTGCGCCGCCGCCGGAATCGCCTTCGTCGTGGACGAAACCTATCGCGACTATCTGAGCCACGAGGGCGCCCCCCACGGCCTCTTCCGCCGCCCGGCATGGGGCGAAACCCTGATCCACCTCTATTCCTTCTCCAAGGCCTACCGCCTCACCGGCCACCGCGTCGGCGCGCTCCTCTCCTCCGCCCGTCGGGTGGCGGAGGTGGAGAAATTCCTTGATACGGTGACGATCTGCCCCTCCCGCATCGGGCAGATCGGCGCGCTGGAGGGGTTGCGGCGCGAGGGCGCCTTCGTCGCCGGGGAGCGGGCGGAATTCGCCCGCCGCCGCGCCGCGCTCGCCGCCGCCTTCGCGGAAGGGGTCGGCGGCTGGCGGCTCCTCGGCGCCGGCGCCTATTTCGCGTGGGTCGCGCATCCGTTCGACGCGCCCTCGGAGGCGGTGGCCCGGCGGCTGGTGGAGGACCAGTCCCTCCTCGCGCTACCCGGCGGCTTCTTCACGCCGGAGGGGGACGAGGCGGGGCGCGGCGCGCTCCGCCTCGCCTTCGCGAATGTGGACGAGGCCGGGATCGCGGAGACGGCGCGGCGGCTCCGCGCCTTCTCCCTCTAGGCCGCGGCCTCCGCCGCCTCCGGCCGGTGCGCCGCCAGCTTCTCCCGCCAGTCGCGGGAGAAGGCCTTCTCCAGCGCCGCCGCGAGTTCGGGCTCGTCCCGCCAGAGCCGGCGGACAGCGGCGCCGGAGATCAGCCAGAGCCGCGCCGGCGCCGACAGCGTCGCGTCCGCGCTCGCGGGCCCTTCCTCGACGACGGACATCTCCCCGATGAAATTCCCGGCGCGGCAGCGGGTGAAAACGCGGCCGCGATAGGCGATTTCCGCCTCGCCGGAGGCGAGCCAGACGAGATGGGAGACGGGCTCGCCCTCCGTCGTCAGCCGCAGCCCCGGCGCGCCGTCGATCCAGACCCCGCGGTTGAGCAGCCGCCGCGCCTCGCCCGGCCTGAGGTCCGTGAGCCTCGCGGAGACGAAAGCCGCCTCCTCGGCGGTGAAGCGCGCGCGCCGGTTCGCCCTCCAGGCGAGCGTCAGCTGCGCGATGTTCACCAGCACCAGCAGCGATTCCCAGAAGACGCCGACAGGGTCCTTCAGCCAGACCCAATCATAGAGGATGGCGACGAAGGCGGAGAGGATGACGAGGACGCGCAGCGGGCCGAGCCGGCGCATGAGCATCGAGATCACGAGCAGAATATAGGACAGATGGCCCACGAGGCCGCCTGTCGAAAATGCGGAGTCCAGCGTCAATTCCATCGGGAGCCTCTTCTGCGGCGCGGAGAGTAAACCCCGCGCCGCCAGTCAGGGCCATGTTTTTCTGCACGCCCGATTCAGAGCAGCGCCTTCAGCAGCCGCTCCTTCTCCGGCCAGAGCTTTTCGCGGTCCAGTCGCTCCAGCACCCGGGCGCGGGCCGCCGCCCCGCGCCGCCGCGCAGCCTCGGGCGCGTCCAGCGTCTCCGCGATCCCGGCGGCGAGCGCTTCCGGGTCATGGAGGGGAACGAAAAGCCCCGTCTCCCCGTCCATGAACTCCCGCACCGGCGCGCTGTCGGAGACGACCATCGGGCAGGCGACGGCCATCGACTCGATCATCGACCAGGAGAGGACGAAATCCGCCGTGAGATAGACATGCGCCCGGCTCGCCTGCAGCGCCTTCACATAGTCGCCGCGCGGCTGGAGCCCGATGAAATGCACGCGGGAAAGGTCAAGCCGCCCTTCGAGCTCCGCCAGCATCCGCGCCTTCCAGCTCTCGCCCTCGGGCAGCTTCGCGCCATAGGCGACCCGGTCCTCGCCCCCGATCAGCGCATGAAGGCCGGGCCGCCGCTCCTGCAGCATGGCGAGGGCGCGCATGAACTGCGGAAAGCCGCGATGCGGCTCCATCCCCCGGGTTATGGAGGTCACGATCTCCGGCATGGCGGAGACGTCCAGCCCCGCCACGCTCCGCACCGGCTCCGCCGCTGGGGCGTGGAGCGCGCAGTCGATCCCGTCATGCATCACCGTGATCCGCTCCCGCAGGTGAGCGGGAAAGCGCGCCGCCTGGTATTCGGTCGGGCAGAGCGCGAGCGCGGCACCGTCGAGATCGAGCAGGAAGGGCGCGTTCCGCGTCTTCTGCCGGAGCCGCGCATGGAGGTCGAACGTGTGGGTCCCGAGGCTCACGTCGTCGGGCGGCGGATATTCGTACCACCATTCGAGATAGGGGACGAAGCGCGCCTCCGGCCAGATCTCCCGCGCGAACATGCCGGAGCCCCAGCCGGAATGCGCCATCACGATATCGGGCCGGTATCCCCGCTCGGCGGCGGCGAGGAAGGCGCGGGCGGCGGCCTGCCCGGTGATGACCGCCTTCTCGAAATTCCCGGCGTAGGGATGCACGCCCTCGGTCGGCGCCCGGTGCGCCTTGTAGCGGAGGAAGGCCGGGTCCCCCGGATTGCCGCCCTCCCAGGCGGTGGCGAAGCGCACGTCCCAGCCGCGGCGGAGGAGCCAGGCGCCGAAGGCGCCGAACTGCGCCGGGTAATTGTCATGCACGAACAGGATCTTCATTCCGGCCTCCGGGGCGGCACAATACCGGCGCGGGCGCTCCCGGCAAGTTGATCGCGCCGGAGGCCCGGCTGTGGCAGGCTTCGGCCTGAAAACGGGAGGAGCCATGCGCAAGCTTGTCTGGATTGCGGCCTTCGCCGCGCTCGCCTCGCCCGCGGCGGCGGAGCGGATCACCGTCACCGGGGAGGCGATAGACACCTGGTGCTATTTCTCCGGCGTCATGGGCGGCGCGGACGCCGTGCAGGGCACGGCGCACCACACCTGCGCGCTCTGGTGCGCGGCGGGCGGCATCCCCGTCGGGCTGCTGGCGGAGGACGGGACGGTCTACATGGTCCTGAAGATCGCCGCGGATGACGCGGCGAACGGCGGCGACATGCTGCTCCGCATCGCGAGCCACGTCATCACCGCCACCGGCGAGCACCATGTGCGGGACGGGATCAACTACCTCATCGTCAACGATGTCGTGGCGGACGCCGGGATCGTGAACCTCACCCATGAGGATTACGGCGTCGTCCCCGACTTCGCGATCCCGGAGCCGAAGGAATGAGCGCGATGCGGATGATCGCCGGCCTCTTCGCGGCGGCGCTCGCCCTCCCGGTGGTCGCGCAGGATTTCTCGGCCGGGTCCGAGGCGAAGGAATGGGGCCTCCTCGGGGAGGAAAAGGCGCGGTTCGAGGCGAAGGTGGTCGATCTCCTCTGCGAACTCGCCGGCGATTGCCCCGCCGATTGCGGCGCGGGGCGGCGGCAGCTCGGCCTCCTCCGCGCGGCGGACGGGGCGCTGATCGTTCCGATGAAGAACGGCCAGCCGCTCTTCACCGGCGCGGCGACCGATCTCTTCCCGTATTGCGGCAAGGACGTCGAGGTTGACGGCGTGCTCGTCGGCGACGAGGAGCAGACGCCGGCGAAATTCTACATGGTCCAGATGGTGCGGGAGGTCGACGCAGCCGAATGGGCGCGCGCCAATCTCTGGACGAAGGACTGGGAGGCGAGGAATCCCGGCCCCGCGGCGGAGAAGGGCCCGTGGTTCCGGAAGGATCCGCGCGTGAACGCGAAGATCGCGGAGTCAGGCTGGCTCGGCCTCGGGCTGGAGGCGGACGAGGCCTTTCTGAAGGAGTATTTCCAGTGAGGGCCGCGCTCCGCTTCGCGATCTTCGCCGCGCTCCTGTCCCTGCCCGCGAAGGCCGAGGCGCCCTCGCCCTTCCCGGTCGCCCTCGGCGGCCCCTTCGCGCTCGTCGACCAGAACGGCGCGGAGCGGACGGAGGCGGACCCGGAGGGGCGGCTCCAGCTCCTCTTCTTCGGCTACGCCGAATGTCAGGCGATCTGCACCGTCGCCCTGCCGCGGATGGCGGAGATGGCGGAACTCGCCGCGGAGGCCGGGATCGCCGTCCGGCCGGTTCTCATCACGGTGGACCCCGAGCGGGACACGGCGGAGGCGATGCGCGAGGCGCTGCCGGGCTATCACCCGGATTTCGTCGGCCTCACCGGCCCGGAGGAGGCGCTCGCCGCCGCGCGCAGGGTCTTCGGCGTGGAGAGCAAGGTCGTGTTCGAGGACCCGCAGCTCGGCCCGATCTACGCCCACGGCTCCTTCATCTATCTCCTCGACGGGGCGGGAAAGCTCCTCACGCTGATCCCGCCCGTCGTCGATCCGGAGCACGGCGCCGGCATCGTGGCGCGCTATGCGGAGGCGGGTCTCTGAGGGGCGGCGAGGCGCTTGCATCGGCCCGCGATTCCCCTTAAGTCCGCTCGGCCCACGCTAGGGGTGTAGCTCAGTTGGTAGAGCGACGGTCTCCAAAACCGTAGGTCGGGGGTTCGAGACCCTCCACCCCTGCCAGCGTCGGCAAGGAGGAAGATCATGGCGCGCGTCAATCCCGCCCAGTTCATCCAGCAGGTTCGCGCCGAGACGGCGAAGGTCGTCTGGCCGACCCGGAAGGAGACGGGGCTCACCACCATCATGGTGTTCATCATGGCCGCGCTCGCGGCTGTGTTCTTTTTCCTCGTCGACCAGCTCATCGCGCTCGGCATAGACCAGATCCTCCGCCTCGGAGGCTGAGCCCGGCGCTTGACTTGGGGGCGGCGCGGGTCTATCCGCGCACCTTCCTGAAGAACGATGGCGCGCGCCGATTCGGAAAGCGCGCCCGAAGAGTTTACGGCATCGCGCCCCGAAGCGGGCGCGGCGAGGCGAGCGGAGAGGCGGCGAGACACATGGCGAAACGCTGGTATGCCGTCCATGTCTTTTCGAACTTCGAGAAGCGTGTGGCGGAGACGCTGCGCGAATCCGTGGCCCAGAACGGCCTCGAGGACGAGATCGAGGAGATCTTCGTTCCCGTCGAGGAAGTCATGGAGATCCGCCGCGGCAAGAAGGTGAAGACGGAGCGGCGGCTGATGCCCGGCTACGTCCTCGTGAAGATGGAGATGACGGACCGCGCCTATCTCCACATCATCGACACCAACCGCGTCACCGGCTTTCTCGGCCCGCAGGGCAAGCCCTCGCCGATGCGCGACAGCGAAGTGAACGCGCTTCTGAACGTCGTCGAGGAAGGCGTGGAGCGGCCGCGGCCGAAGATCTCCTTCGAGGTCGGCGAGCAGGTTCGCGTCACCGACGGCCCGTTCGAGAGCTTCACCGGCTCCGTCGAGCAGGTGGACGAGATCAGCGCGCGGCTGAAGGTCATGGTCTCGATCTTCGGCCGGCCGACGCCGGTCGAACTGGAATACGCGCAGGTCGCCAAACAGGTCTGAGCGTCGCATCGCGGGAGGCGAGGGGGGCGCGCCCCCCGGGCCGGACCGCTCACCGAGGACGCCCGGGGTCGCGACCCTGGGGCGGAATGGAAAAGGAGGCCGGAATGGCCAAGAAAGTGATGGGGCAGATCAAGCTCCAGGTCCCTGCGGGCAAGGCGAACCCCTCGCCGCCCATCGGCCCGGCGCTCGGTCAGCGCGGGCTGAACATCATGGAGTTCTGCAAGGCGTTCAACGCCCGGACGCAGGAGATGGAGGCGGGCGCCCCGTGCCCGACCGTCATCACCTACTATCAGGACAAGTCCTTCACGATGGAGATCAAGACGCCGCCGGCGTCCTTCCTCATCAAGAAGGCGGCGAACCTGAAGTCCGGCTCCAAGACCCCGGGCCGCGCCGTGGCCGGGTCCGTCACCGTGAAGCAGGTGCGGGAGATCGCGGAAGCCAAGATGAAGGACCTGAACGCGAACGACGTGGACCAGGCGATGAAGATCATCGTCGGCTCCGCCCGCTCGATGGGCATCGAGGTGAAGGGGTAAGTCGATGGCGAAGATCGCAAAGCGCATCAAGGC
>JAUHWJ010000059.1 GCA_030424705.1 Alphaproteobacteria bacterium
GATGGCGAGGGAGGGCTCCAGCTCCGCCACCGTCGGCGCGTCCGGCGTGAGCGGAATGCGCTCGGAGCCGATGGAGGCGAGAACCTTCACGTCCCCGAGGCAGGGAAGGATCAGCTGCAGCGTCGTGTTGATCACGTCCACGTCGCCGGAGGCGAGCGTGTTGCAATCGAGCGCGTCGAAGGCGGCGTCGGAGGCGAAGGCGAAGCCCTTGGCCTCGGCCAGCGCGAAGGTCACCTGAGTCGGCGCCAGCGGCGCGCCGAAATGGCCGAGCGCGACGTCATTGTCCTGCGCATAGGCCGCCAGTTCGTCCACCGTCGAATAGGGCGCGTCGCCCGCCGCGGCGATCACGAACGGATAGGTGAGGAAGACGCCGAGCGGCTCGAACGGGTCCGGGTTCAGCTCGGGAATGCCGATCTGCGGCCCGATCACCGGCACGGCGATGATGAAAGAGCCGATCGTGTATCCGTCCGCCGACGCCGTCGCCACCTCGACCGCGCCGGGGAAGGGCCCGCCGCCGCCGCCGGGCTTGTTCACCACCGCGGCGGGCACGCCGTATTTCGCCTGGAAATCGTCCGCGATCATGCGCGTCAGCACATCCTCGAGGTCGCCCGGCGGCCAGGGCACGATGAAGCTCACCGGCTTTTCGGGATATTCGGCGAGGGCGGGCGTGAAGCCGGCGACAAGCGCGAAGCTTGCGAGCGCCGCGGCGGAGAGAGCGCGTTTCATGTGTCGTCCTTCCTGTCGGTTCATTATTGTCACCAGTGTTTCAGGAAAGATTGACGGGGCGGCGCCCCCGTGTCAACGCTCTTGAAACTTGCCGCCGACGCCGCCGCGCCCGGCAGGGCCAAGCGCCGAAAACGCGCTCAAGCAGCCCGAAGGGCGGTAGCGCACTTAAAAAGGAGTCTCCGCCATGAAGGATTCCAATTTCCTCAGGGAGAACAACGCCCGGCATCTCTGGCACCCGATGGCGCATCCGGCGGAGATGCAGGCGAACCCGCCCGCGATCATCACGAAGGCCGCGGGCGTGCGGATCACGGACCTTGACGGGCACGAGACGATCGACGCCGTGGGCGGGCTCTGGAACGTCAATCTCGGCTTCTCCTGCGCCCCGGTGAAGGCGGCCATCGCCGCGCAGCTTGACGCCCTGCCCTATTACTCGACCTTCCGGGGCACGACGAACGACGCCGTGATCGAGCTTTCCTGGATGCTCCGCGAGTTCTTCGCAGCCGACGGGCTGACCCGCGCCTTCTTCACCTCCGGCGGGTCGGACAGCGTGGAGACGGCGCTTCGCCTCGCCCGGCAATACCACAAGATCCGGGGCGAGGCCGGGCGAGTGAAATATCTCTCGCTGAAGAAGGGCTATCACGGCACCCATACCGGCGGCGCCAGCGTGAACGGCAACGCGAATTTCCGCACGCAGTACGAGCCGCTCCTGCCCGGCTGCTTCCAGATCGCCGCGCCCTACCCCTATCGCAACCCCTTCAACGAGAGCGACCCGGCCCGCCTCGCGCAGCTCTGCGCGGCGGCGCTGGAGGACGAGATCGCCTTCCAGGGGCCCGGCACGATCGCCGCCTTCATCATGGAGCCCGTGCTCGGCGCCGGCGGCGTGATTCCGCCGCATGAATCGTTCATGCCGATGGTGCGGGAGATCACGGCGAAGCACGGCATCCTCCTGATCGCGGACGAGGTCATCACCGCCTTCGGCCGCACCGGTTCCTGGACCGGCTCACGCCATTGGGGGGTGCAGCCGGACATGGCCTGCACGGCGAAGGCGATCACCAACGGCTATTTCCCCTTCGGCGCGGTGATGATCTCGGAAGCCGTGGCCGAGGCCTTCGAGCAGGACAGGTCGGGCGCCGGCGCCATCGGCCACGGCTACACCTATTCCGGCCACCCGGTCGGCGCCGCCGCGGCCATCGCCTGCCTGAAGGAGACGGAGCGGCTGGCCGTGCACGAGAACGCGGCGGCGCGCGGGGCGGAACTCTTCGCCGGGCTGAAGGCGCTGCAGGAGAAACACGAGATCGTGGGGGACGTGCGCGGCGGCCACGGCCTCATGCTCGCGCTCGAACTCGTCTCCGACCGGGCGAAGAAGACGCCCGCGGCGAAGGACGTCACGGCCCGCATCCACGAGGCGACCTACCGCGCGGGCGTCATGGTCCGCATCTCCGGCCCCAACATCATCCTCTCCCCGCCGCTGATCCTCACGGCGGAGGAGGCGGCGAAGATCGTCTCGGCGCTCGACGAGGGGCTCGCCGCGGCCTGAGCAGGGCCCATTCAGCGTAGCGCGCCGCTCTTCTCTTGGCCCGCGCGATCAGCGCGGGCCGCGGCCGCCCCTGCGGGGGGGCGGACGCATTGCGACGTCGCAAGGGGCTCGCCGCCGGAGTTCCTGACGCCATAAACCGCCAGGGTCCACTCGTAGTGAAGCGTCCGCCAAGGGGCGGCCACGGCCCTTCGCGCCCATGAAGGCCCGCGCCCTGCCGCCGGCAATAAGTCTTGTTCCGATGCCGGACGAGGGCCCCGCCGCGGCCTGAGCGGGGCGCGAAGGGTCGCGGCCTCCCTCGGGGGGCCGCCCCGGAACGATTGATCCGGGCGGTTCGTGGCGTCAGGAACTCTGACGCCTGAGCATCTTGAGACGTCGCAATGCGGCCTCCCTTGGGGGGAGGGAGGCCGCGGCCCGTGCTGGACGCACGGGCCAGGCCAGATGGTGAGCGCGGGGCCTCGCCAGGGCCCCGGACCCGATCCGGGGCCTCGACGAGCGATGCGCCTGCTTCCGCGAGGCCGCGGCTCAAGGCCGGGGACGGGCCCGCCCCCTACCGGCAGTAATTCCCGTTCCGGTGCCGCGCGATGTCGAAATGGAAATGATCCCGGTGGAACCGGTCCGAGGCAGGGCCGAGCACCGTGCCGAACGGGCCGCAGGCGCTCCGCCACGCCTCGCGGACGAAAGCCTGCCCCCGCCCGCCGCCGTTCCACCCGGTCGAGACGTCGAAGCGCCGCCCGTCCGCCAGCACAAATTCCGCGATGTCGATGGCGTTGCCCTTCGCATGTTCCGAGAGCGGCGCGCCGGCCTGCCGGTTGCGCGAGCGGCAGACATAGGAGGCGACGGGCCGGACGGCGACGAGGGGCGAGCCGGTATATTTCAGCGCCGCGGGCCGCGCCCCGCGCGCCATCCAGTCCGCGAAGGCGCGCGCCGTCTCGCAGTTCACCTCGGTCTTTCCCGAAAGCGCGACGCCGGAGACGGAGACGAGGCTGACCGGCTCCGCGATCCCGCAGCGCGGGTCGCCGCCCGAAATCGCGGGGATCGAAGCGCCAATGAGCCGCGGGTCGCCGCAGACCGGGCCGACCGGGCCGATCCCGACCGGCTGGATGCGCTGGAAGCCGGGGATGACCGTCGGCGCCACGCCGCGCGGGCTCGGCGAAGGGGCGAGGAGCGGCGCGGCGGAGCCGGGCGACGGCGGGTCGAGTTCCGGCGCCGGCGCGTCGCAGGCCGCCAGCGCCGCGAGGAGGAGAAACGCGAGCCGCCTCACTCGCCCGCCTTCGGGCCGGAGCGCGCCGCGACGCGGCCGAAATCCGGCGCCGCCGTATCCTGGCCGGCGTCGATGATCCCGCGCCGGATCGCCCGCGTGCGGGTGAAATAGTCGAACAGCATATCGCCGTTCCCCGTCCGGATCGCGCGCTGGAGCGCGAAGAGCTCCTCCGTGAAGCGCCCGAGTATCTCCAGCGTCGCCTCCCGGTTCGTGAGGAACACGTCGCGCCACATCGTCGGGTCTGAGGCGGCGATGCGGGTGAAGTCGCGGAAGCCGGCGGCGGAATACTTGATGACCTCGGATTTCGTCACCCGCCGCATATCGTCCGCCACGCCCACCATCGTATAGGCGATGAGATGCGGCGCATGGGAGGTGACGGCGAGCACGAGGTCATGCCGCTCCGGCGCCATCGCCTCCACATTCGCGCCGAGCGCGCGCCAGAACCGCGCGAGCCGCCCCTCCGCCTCCGCATCCCCGTCGGGGAGCGGCGTGAGCAGGCAATAGCGGTTGTCGAAAAGCTCCGCGAAGCCCGATTCCGGCCCGCTATGCTCCGTCCCCGCCAGCGGATGCGCGGGGATGACGTGGACATGGTCGGGAAGGCCCGAAAGCGCCTCGATCACCGCGCCCTTCACCGAGCCGACATCGGAAACCACCGCGCCCTCGCGGAGCGCGGGCGCGATCTCCGCCGCCACCGCCGCCATCGCGCCGACAGGCACGCAGAGGATGACGAGATCGGCGCCCGCCACGGCCTCCGACGCGCTCTCCACGATCTCGTCGCAGAACCCGATGCGCCGCGCCGTCTCCCGAGTCTCCGCCGTGCGGGCGTAGCCGACGACGCGCCCGGCCGCCCCGGCGCGGCGGGCGGCGAGCGCGATGGAGCCGCCGATGAGCCCGAGCCCGATCAGCGCGACCCGCTCGAAGACGGGATGCCCGACGAGGGGGCTCACGCCCCGCCCCGGAATTCCGCCACGGCGGCGATCACCGCCTCGCATTCCGGCTCCGTCCCGACCGTGATGCGGAGCCAGCCCGGCAGCCCGTAGGCGTCCACCCGCCGGGCGATGATGCCCTTCCCCTTCAGGAAAGCGTCCGCCGCCGCGGCGCCCTTCTCCCCCTCCCCGAACCCGGCGAGGACGAAATTGCCCTCCGACTTCGTGCAGGGCACGCCCAGCCCCTCCAGCGCCCCGGTCAGCCGGGCGCGGAGGCGGATCGTCTCCGCCCGCAGCTTCGCGGTGTAGTCCACATCCCGGATCGCCGCCGCCGCCGCCGCCTGCGCCGCAAGGTTGACGTTGTAGGGCCCGCGCACCCGGTTGATCACCGAAAGGATCTCCTCCCCCGCCACCATCCAGCCCACGCGGAGCGCCGCGAGCCCGTAGATCTTCGAGAAGGTGCGGGACATGACGACATTGGGCCGCCGCGCGACGAGGCTCAGCCCGCCGTCATAATCGTCCCCCTCGACATATTCCGCATAGGCGGCGTCGAGCACGAGGATCGCATGGTCGGGAACGCCCACCGCCAGCCGCTCGACCTCCTGCGCGTTGATCCGCGTGCCGGTCGGGTTGTTGGGGTTGGCGAGATAGATCAGCCGCGTCCGCTCCGTGCAGGCGGAAAGGAGCGCGTCCACGTCGCTCGTCAGGTCGCGCTCCGGCGCGGCGACCGGCTTGGCGCCGTTCATCAGCGCATAGGATGGGTAGAGGAGGAAGCCGTGGCGGGAATAGACCACCTCGTCCCCGTCCCGCAGATAGCAGAAGGCGAGAAGCTGCAGCAGTTCGTCCGAACCGTTGCCGCAGACGATCCGCGCCCGGTCGATCCCGTGAACCTCCGCGATGGCGTCGCGAAGCCCGCCGCTGTCCGCATCCGGATAGAGCGCGAGCCGCTCCGCCGCCGCCTTCATGGCCTCGACGGCCTTCGGCGAGGGGCCCCAGGGGTTCTCGTTGGCGGAGAGCTTGATGGGCTTCGCGGCGCCGGCGAGATGGCTGCCGCCGACCTGATAGGGCGCGATATCCATCACGCCGGGGCGCGGCGTCACGCGGAAGGCGGGGGCGTCCATGTCTCTCTCCATGCGAAGGTCCGCGCGGGTTTAGCGCGGGGCGCGCGCGGCTTCCAGAGGCGGGGCGAGGGGGAAAGGCTCCGCCGGGCCGCGCATCCTCGGGTTGGCGCGTCGCGGCTTCGATCAGCAACCTTCCGGGGGAAGGTCGCGGAAGCCGTTCGCCCGGAGGCGCAAGCCGGAGGGCGAGCGGCGCCAAGTCGCCGCGTCGGTCTGTATCGGCCCGCGTCCGCCCGGGCGGACGCATCTCGTGGCCGCCAAGAGGCTGGCGGCCGCGGGCCGATATCCGGGGCTTATTGGCCGGGCGAGCCTCACAAACCGCGTGAGAGGATCAGACGCCTACAGAAACCCTCACCCCGCCCGCCCCGCCGCCGGCCTCGGCGCCGGGCGCACCGCCCCCGCCAGCGCCCGGAGCGGCGTGCGGGCGGCGACGGCGGAGCCGGCCCGTGGCGCGGCATAGGCCGTCTTCACCGCCTCGACGAGGATCACCCCGGCGAAGCGCTGCGCGTCGAGCCGCCGCCCCGTCGCCTCCGCCGCCCCCGCCATGCGGAGCCAGAAGCGCCGTTCGGAGGGCGGGGCGTAGAGCGCGGCGGAATGGCGCACGGGCTCCAGCTGATGCTCCCTCAGCCGCGCCTCGAGCTGGGAGACGGAATAGGGCCGGCCGTGGCCGAAGGGCGTCGTCTCCCGCCGCGCCCAGAGCCCGGCGCGGTTCGGCACGATGAAGAGCGCCCGCCCGCCCGGCGCCAGCACGCGCTGCGCCTCCGCCAGCACCGCGCCGGGGCGTTCCGAATTCTCCAGCGCATGAATCACCAGCAGCCGGTCCACGAACCCCGTCGCCAGAGGCCAGCGCCGCTCGTCCGCCAGGACGGAGACGTTCGCTCCCTCCACCGGCCAGTGGAACGCCCCCATCTGCGCCGGCATGAGCGAGACGATGCGCTGCGCCCCCTCCCGGAACGGGCGGAGGAAAGGCTGGCCGAAGCCGAAGGCGGCGACATTCTCCGCCCGCGCATCCCGCCAATGCGCGGCCACCGCCCCGCGGATCGCCGTCTGCGCCGCCCGGCCAAGGGGGGAGCGGTAATAGAACCGCCTGAGCTCGATCACGTCGAGATGCATCTCCGGCCCGCCTCCGCTACTCTCCCCGCGAATCTAGTCAATCGCGGAAGGCTTGCCCACATGGCTCTCGAAATCATCGTCGTTCCCTGCCGGCAGGACAATTACGGATACCTCCTTCGCGATATGGAGACGGGCGCCGTCGCCAGCGTGGACGCGCCGGAGGAGGCCGCGCTTGTCGCCGCGCTGGAGGAGCGGGGATGGGGGCTCGACCTCATCCTGCTCACCCATCACCACGAGGATCATGTGGACGCGGTCGGGCCGCTCCGCGCCCGCTACGGCGCGAAGGTCTGGGGCGCGGCGGCGGATGCGCACCGCCTGCCGAAGCTCGACCGGGATCTGAAGGAAGGCGACGAAGCCGCTCTCGGCGCAAGCGTTTCCCGCGTGATCGACGTTTCGGGCCACACCGTCGGTCATATCGCCTACGCCTTCGAGGGGGCGGTCTTCACGGCGGACAGCCTGATGGCGCTCGGCTGCGGCCGGCTTTTCGAGGGGACGGCGCTGCAGATGTGGGGCAGCCTCTCCAAGCTGATGGCCCTCCCGAAGGAGACGCTCGTCTACTCGGGCCACAATTACGGCGCCTCCAACGGCCGCTTCGCGCTCTCCATCGAGCCCGGCAACGCCGCCCTGCAGGACCGGGTGCGCCGCATCGCGGAGGCGGACGCGGCGGGCGCCCCGATCTGCCCCGTCACGCTGGAGGAGGAGCTGGCGACCAACCCCTTCCTCCGCGCGACGGAGGAGAGCGTGAAGGCCGCCGTCGGCCTTTCCGGGGCGGACGACGCGGCGGTCTTCGCGGAGGTGCGGCGGCGGAAGGACGTGTTCTGAGGCGCGGCGCTCAGGCGTTCGGGCGCGCCCGGGAAATCTCCAGCGCGCCCGCCTTGATCGTCACATCCCGCTGCGGGAAGGGGATCTCGATCCCCGCGTCCCGCAGCGCCCGCCAGACGGCGAGGTAGCAGTCCGAGGCGACATTGGCGACGCCGCCCGCAGGGTCCGAGATCCAGAAGCGGGCTTCCAGGTCGATGGCGCTGTCGCCGAACCCCTTCACCAGCACGTTGACCTTGTGCGAGGCGAGGACGCGGGGAACCCCCGCCACCGCGTCCCGGATGATCGGGATCGCGGCGTCGAGATCGGTGCCGTAGGCGACCCCGATGGGCAGCTTTCGCCGCACCGCGCTGTCCGAATGGGTCCAGTTGATGACCCGGTTGATGATGAACTCCTCGTTCGGGATCAGGTGCTCCGTCCCGTCCCGCGTCCGGATCGAGGCGTAGCGCGCGCCGAGGCTGGTGACCCAGCCATAGGTCTCCGCCACCTCCACCACGTCGCCGGGTTTGATAGACCGGTCCATCAGGATGATGACGCCGGAGACGAAGTTGGAGACGATCTTCTGCAGCCCGAATCCGAGGCCGACGCCAATGGCGCCGGAGAGGACGGCGAAGGCGGTCAGGTCGATCCCGACCGCGTTGAGCGCGATCAGGATCGCGATGAGGGTGAGGCCGAGCCGCACGCCCTGCACGATCAGCGTCTGCACCGAGGGGGTGAGCGACTTGGCGCGGGTCACCCGCCGGTTCACGATCCGCGCCGTCGTCGTCGCCAGCCAAAGGAGCACG
>JAUHWJ010000651.1 GCA_030424705.1 Alphaproteobacteria bacterium
CGATCTACATCCCGTGGATGGAGGCGATCGAGAAGGAGAGCGAGGGCCGCATCACCTTCAAGCGGCTGCCGAAGCCCGTCGCCTCCCCGCCCGCGCATCTCGACGCGGTGCGGACGGGGCAGGCCGACGTCGCCTTCACCGTCCACGGCTACGCGCCGCAGCGCTTCGCGGCCTATCTCTTCGCGGAGCTGCCGCTCCTCGGGGACAGCGCGGTGGCGACCTCCATCGCGCTCCAGCGGACGCATGACAAGTTCCTGGCCGACAAGGGCTATTACGAGGGCACGCATCTCATCGGGATGAACACGCACGGCCCGGGCGTGATCCACCATTCGAAGAAGCACATCCTCTCCCCCGCCGACATGGTCGGGCAGAAGATGCGGACGGGCGGCCCGATCCCGAAGGCGGTGGTCGAGGCCTGGGGCGGCGTCTCCGTCGCCCAGCCGGCGCCGAAGAGCTACGAAATCCTCTCCACCGGCGTGGCGGACGGGATCACCTTCCCGTATGAATCCCTCCCTAGCTTCAAGATCACGGAGCTGGTGCCCTATTCCACCTACATCCCCGGCGGGCTCTATTCCTCCTCGCATTTCCTCGTGATCAACGAGGAGGTCTATAACGGCCTCTCCGACGAGGACCGCGCGGTGATCGACAAGTTCTCCGGCGAGGCCTTCGCGAAGATGGCCGGCGAGGGCTGGGACAAGATCAACGCCTGGGGCCTCGGCGAGGCGGAGAAGGCGGGCAACAAGATCGTCACCGCGCCCGCCGAGCTGATCGCCGAGGTGGAGAAGCTGAACGAGAAATTCGTCGCCGATTATTTCGAGCAGGCGAAGGAGGTCGGCGTGGACGGGGAGGCGATCTACGCCTTCTTCAAGGAAGAGGCCGCGAAGCTCGCCGCCGGGACGAACTGAGTGAGCGAAGCCGCGCACGGCGCGGGGCCGGCCTCCGGCCCCGCGATGCGGCTTGCGGAGGCGCCCGCGAAGGCGCTTTCGCTCGTCGCCTGCCTGATGCTCTTCACGATGATGACGATCACCTTTCTGGACGTGATCGGCCGCTATTTCTTTTCGAGCCCTCTGCCCTCGGCCTATGAGCTCGTCTCGCTCTGCATGCCGGCGATCATCTTCTGCGCCCTGCCGCTCGCCAATTTGCGGGAGGAGCATGTGACTGTGGACCTGCTGGACGGCGTGACGCCCGGACTCGTGAAGCGGGCGCAAGGCGTGATCGTCAACCTCGTCGTCTCGGGGGCGACCGGCTTCGTCGCCTGGCGGCTCTGGGTCCGCTCCTCGGATCAGGCGCGGTTCTCCGAGGTAACGGAGGAGCTGTTCCTGCCGCTCTGGCCGTTCAGCCTCGTCATGGCCGTGCTCTGCGCCGTCGCCGCGCTGGCGAGCCTCGCCGCGGCGCTCGCCTGGGCCTCCGGCGCGCGGAGGCGGGCGGAGACATGACCGAAGCGCTGATCGGCCTCGCGGCCCTCCTAGGCCTCGCCTTCCTGCGCGTGCCCATCGCCTTCGCGATGATCGTCACCGGCTTCTTCGGGATGATGTATGTGGGCTCGACGCGCGGGGCCCTCGCCAATGTCGGGCAGACGGCGTTCGACGCGGCGATCTCCTAC
>JAUHWJ010000060.1 GCA_030424705.1 Alphaproteobacteria bacterium
CGTATAGCGGTTGGCGAACTCCGGCGTGCGCGAATGATACTTGCCGACCGCCACGCGCCAGTCCCCCCCCTCCGCCTTCAGCTCGTTCAGGAAGCGGACGGCGTAGGCGGCGTTGGCGGCGGGGTCGAACATCTCCTCGAAACTCTCGAAGGCCTCGCCGTGCCAGCGGAAGTTGATCTGGAAGCAGCCGATGTCGAAGGAGCGCGCGCCGGCCTTGTGCCGCGCGCGCACGAAGGCGAGCGCCTCTTCCCGCGTATCGAACCAGAACCCCTCGCCCTCCATGTTCACGGTCCAGGGCCAGGGGCGGAGCGCGCCTTCGAGCCGTCGCCCCGTCTCCGTCCGCGTCAGCGCGCGGAGAACCTCCAGGGGCGGGCCATCCCGGGCCGCCGCGACCGCCGAAGCGTCGCAGATCGCGGCCGTCGCCGCCGCCGGGCTTTGCGCGGCGTCGGATACGGCGGGCGCCGCGAGAAGGAGCAGGGCGAGAAACGCGGCGCGCGGCAAGTGTCAGCCTCCTGCGATGAGGGGGATCAGCGAGTCGCGCCAGAGCGAGACGATCGCTTCGCTCATGAAGCCCATGCTGATCCAGAACGTGACGGCGACGGCGGCGAGCTTCGGAACGAAGGTGAGGGTCATCTCCTGCACCGAAGTCAGCGCCTGGAAGAGACCGATCACGAGGCCGACGAGCAGAGAGATCAGGAGAATCGGCAGCGAGACGACGAAGGCGACCCAGAGCATCGCCCTCGTCAGGTCCATGATTTCGCCCGGGCTCATCGGAGCGCGCCCCCGCGGGGCCGGGTCAGACCGGCATCCGCAGGATTTCCTGGTAGCTTTCCACCACCCGGTCGCGGATCGAGATCGCGCTCTGCACCGCGAGTTCGGCGCTGGCGAGGGCGGTGACGACCGATTGCGGATCGGCCTTGCCGACCATGCCGGCCTTCGCCGTCTCCTCACCCTGGCGCAGGGTCTCGACGAAGCTCTGCGCCGCCTCCTGCGCCGTCTCGGCCATGCCGGGGCGCGCCTTCCGGTTCCCGTCTCCGGGGGCGAGCGCGCCCTGGACGTTCTGGTAGAGCCGGCTTGCGAGTGCTGAATTCACTTCCATGACGATCCCCTTTCTGGCGGATTATCGGGTTGCGGGCGGGTCTCCGCGGCTATCGGCGGAGAAGTTCGAAGAGGGAGGAGAGCATCCGGCGGGACTGGTCGAACATCCGGAGGTTCGCCTCGTAGCTGCGCTGCGCCTCGCGGGCGTCCGCGATCTCGATCATCGACTGGACGTTGGAGCCGTCGTGATATCCTTCCGCGTCGGCCAGCGGATGCGCGGGGTCGTAGACGCGCTCCAGCGGGCTCTGGTCGAGCGAGACGCGGCGGGCGGCGACGGCGCGGGCGTCGTCCGATCCGTTCACCATCGACTCGAAGCTCACCAGCTTGCGGCGAAAGCCCGGCGTGTCGGCGTTCGCGATGTTCTCCGAGACGATGCGGAGGCGCGTGGACTGCGCGTTCATCCCGCTCGCCGCGGCGGCCATGCCCTTCAGAAGATCGCTCATTTCCGGCTCCTTTCAGGGTTCATCGTGCGCGGCCGATGGCCATGCGGATGAGGTCCATCGATTTCCGCAGGACGCCGAGCGCCATGTCATGATCGGCCTGCGCGCGCGCGCCGCGGACCATCTGGTCCTCGAGGCTCACGGTGTTGCCGTTGGGGGATGCCGCGTCGATCTTGGTGATGTCGTAGGCGGTCGCGGCGGCGCCGGCCGCTTCGAAGCCGGCATGGCCGGGCCGGCTCGCCGAGGGGGCGAAGGCCGCTGCGCGGAGCGCGTTCGGGCCCGCCGTCTCTGCGCCTGGGCCCCGATAGACTTCCGCGAAGGGCCGCACGTCCCGCGCCGCGAAGCCGGGCGTGTCCGCGTTGGCGACGTTTTGCGTGACAAGGCCCTGCCGCGTCGTCGCATGGGCGGCGAGGCTCTTGGCCATAGTGAGGATCGTCAGGTCGTTCGACACGGAGAGTTCTCCATCCGCTTTCGAAACCGGGTCTTAAGGATCGAAACTTTACAAGCGGTAACCCGAAGCGGGTGATTTCCGTCGAATTGAGGAGAGTTCGGAATGGTCGACGTGACGCATCTGGAGGCGGAGCTCGCCCGCGCCCCATCGCGCAGGAGATGCGGCCAGGTCGCGGCGGCGGGCGACGGCTCGATTCTGGTCACCGGCCTCGGCGCCGCGGCGCGGCTTGGCGACCGCATCCTGCTGGCGGAGCGCCCCGACTCGCCGGGACCGGGCGGGGAGATCGTCGGCCTGACGGCCGAGGGCGCGCGCGCGATGGTGCTCGGCGCCGGGGCGCCCGTCGCGCTCGGCGACCCGGTCTGGCTCGCGCCGGAGGAGCCGCCGCGGCCCGCCTCTTCATGGCTAGGCCGCGTGATCGACGCCTACGGCGCCCCGTTGGACGGGCGGCCCCTGACCGAGGGCAAGGTCGCGGCCCCGATTCGCCGCGCGCCCCCGCCGGCGGCGACCCGCGGCGGACTCGGGCCGCGGCTGGGGACCGGACTTTCGGTGTTCGACACGATCCTCCCCCTCGCGCGCGGGCAGCGAATCGGCGTCTTCGCCGGGTCCGGCGTTGGCAAGTCCCGCCTCCTCGCGGCGCTCGCGCGCGGCGTGGAGGCGGATGTCGTCGTATTCGGCCTGATCGGGGAGCGGGGGCGGGAGCTCAACGAGTTCATCCATGAGGGGCTGGGGCCGGAGGGCCTGCGGCGTGCCGTGCTCGTCGTCGCGACCTCGGACGAATCGGCGCTCGCCCGCCGCCGCGCGGGCTGGACGGCGACCGCCGTGGCCGAGCATTTCCGCGACCAGGGCAAGCATGTGCTCCTCATCCTCGATTCGATCACCCGGTTCGCGGAGGCGCATCGCGAGATCGCGCTGACGGCGGGGGAGACGCCGAGCCTCCGCGCCTTCCCGCCCTCGACCGCCAACATGATCGCCGCGATGGCGGAGCGCGCCGGGCCCGCCGGGCGCCGCGCGGCGGACGGGGCGATCACGGCGATCTATTCCGTCCTCGTCGCCGGCTCCGACATGGACGAGCCGATCGCCGATATCACCCGCGGCGTTCTGGACGGCCATATCGTGCTCGACCGCTCCATCGCGGAGCGCGGGCGGTTCCCTGCCATCGATGTCGGCCGATCCGTCTCCCGCGCCCTGCCGGCGGCGGCGAGCCCGGGCGAGAACGAGACGATTCTCGAGGTGCGCCGGCTCATCGGCGCATACGAGAAGGCGGAGCCGATGATCCAGACCGGGCTCTACCAGCCCGGCGCGGACGCGCTGCTCGACCGCGCGGTGAAGCTCTGGCCCGCGCTCGACGCCTTCGTCTCCGAGCCGAGCCCGAAGGGCGACGGCTTCGCGCGTCTCCGCGCCATTCTCGCGCAGGGGCGCTGAGGGGAACCGCCGCGAAGCGTCTAAAAACCCTGCGAAAGTCTCCGCTCATCCCCTTCCCCCCGCAAGGCTTTGTTAAGCGCCGCCCGGCAGAAGGGCGGCGGGGACAGGAAGGCCCCGGCCGACGGCGCCGAAGGCGACGATCCGGCGAGACGCCAGCAAGGGCGTTTCACCTCCGGGGCGAGACCCGGAAGACGACATGGCGGCGGAAAATCGCCGCGACCGATGCAGGAGAGCTCAAGATGAGCAGCATTCTCACGAACAACAGCGCGATGATCGCGCTGCAGACCCTGAACACCATCAACAAGAACCTCACGACCGTCTCCAAGGAGATCTCGACCGGCTTCAAGGTCGGCTCCGCGAAGGACAACGCGGCCGTCTTCGCCATCAGCCAGGTCATGCGCTCCGACGTGAAGGGCTTCGAGGCGATTTCCGAATCGCTCTCGCTCGGCCAGTCCACCGTCGCCGTCGCCTCCGACGCGGCGAAGGGCATCGGCGACCTGCTGCTCGACATCAAGAAGAAGATCGTCACCGCGGGCGAGAACAACGTCGACCGCGCGAAGATCCAGGACGAGGTCTCCTCGCTCGTCAACCAGGTGTCCAGCATCGCCTCGGCGGCGCAGTTCAACGGCCTCAACCTGCTGAGCAACGGCGACACCGTGGCCACCGGCGCAGCGGTGACGACGGCGAACATCGTCGCCAATGTCGGCTCGCAGGCCAACTCCGTCCTCGCCTCGCTCGACCGCGCCGCGGACCAGTCGGTCTCCACGGCCTCGATCACGGTCAACAAGCAGGACCTCACGAACCGCACCGCTGTCGCGGGCACGGGCACGGACCTAGCGGCGGCGGCCTTCACCGTTTCCGGCGCAGCGGCGGCGGCCCTCGGCTCCACGGCCACGCTTACGGTCGTCGGCGACGTCGCCACGGCGGCTCGCGGCGGCAACCGCGTGCTGGCTGGCGACAGCTACACGATCGGCGGCCTGACGGGCGTGACGGGCGCGGTGCGCTATGTGGCGCGCGACGGCGATTCGGTGAACGACATCGCCGCCGGCATCGCGGAGCGCATCAACCTGCAGGCGGCGGCGGACGGCATCGCCCTGACGGCGTCCGTCTCCGGTGCGGCCATCACGCTGACGAACAACACCGGCGCGGCCGTGACGGCCACCAGCACGCTGACCACGGGCGGCACCACCTCCGGCGGTCTCGAGACGCTCAGCCTGATCGACGTCTCGACGGAAGACGGGGCCACCGCGGCGCTCTCCGCCATCGAGGGCCTGATCCAGACCACGACCAACGCGCAGGCTGCGCTCGGCACGTCCGAGAGCCGCATCGAGATCCAGAACGAGTTCATGGGCGCCCTGATCGACAGCTTCAAGTCGGGCATCGGCTCCCTCGTGGACGCGAACATGGAAGAAGCCGCGGCGCGCCTCCAGGCGCTCCAGGTCCAGCAGCAGCTCGGCACCCAGGCGCTCTCGATCGCCAACCAGGCGCCGCAGTCCATCCTGGCGCTCTTCCGGTAAGGAGAGCCTGCCGGAGCCGGGTGGACCCCGGCTCCGGCCACTTCCTCGTCGCGCGGCCGAAGCCGCGTATGACACCGCCGCCGGCCCGACCGGCGCTCTTGCGAGGATACGCATATGACTTCCCACCACCGCGCTCAGGCTGGCTATGGCGACACGTCCCGCGCCGTGAACGCCCCGAGACAGATCGAATATCAGGCCTTCGCGCGCATCACGCATGGCCTCAGCGCCGCGATCGCCGCCGAAGGCCCTGGCGCCTTCCCCGCTCTCGCCGAGGCGATGCACCAGAACCTCCGGCTCTGGACCATTCTCGCCGGCGAAATGGCCGACCCGAACAACGGCCTCCCCGAAAAACTCCGCGCCCAGCTGCTCTCCCTCGCCCTCTTCACGCGGGAGCATACATCCCGCGTCCTCGCGAAAGAGGCGACCGCCGAGGCGCTCGTCGAGATCAACACCGCGATCATGCGCGGTCTCAGAGCCCAGAACGAGGCGGCGCTATGCCCGGCCTGATCCTCAAACTCGCACCCGGCGAGCGATTCGTCGCCAACGGCGTCGTCATCGAGAACGGGGACAGGCGCGCCCGGCTCAACATCCTGACGCCGGATTCCAACGTGCTGCGCCTCCGCGACGCGCTGCACCCCGACCAGGCGAACACGCCGGTCCGCCGCGTGCTCTACATCGTCCAGCTCGCCCTGGCGGGCGAGGCCGACGTGACGGAGGCGAAGCGGCAGATCGTGACCGGGATCGAACAGCTCGGCTTCGTTTTCAACGACCCCGAGTCGCGCACGCGCCTCTCCCGCGCCGCGGAGGATGTCGCCCTCGAACGGTTCTATCCGGCGCTCCGCGCGCTCCGCGGGCTCCTGCCGCTCGAAGAAAAGCTCATGGCCTATGCGGCCGGGGCGGAGCCGAGGCCGCAATGAGCTTCGACCCCATCGTCCCCGTCGGCGGCGTCGCCGGCTACCGGCTCCTGGTCCGGACGGAGACGACGCAGCGCGCCGTCTTCGACAGGCAGCCGGAGATCGCCCGAGACGTCGCGTATTTTCAGGAGAACATCGCCAAGGTCACGAGCGCGGAGCAGCTCGTGGCCGACCGGCGGCTGCTGACGGTCGCGCTCGGCGCCTTCGGCCTCGGCGACGAGATCGACAAGAAGGCGTTCATCCGGAAGATCCTTGCCGAAGGAACGGAGAACCGGGAGGCGCTTGCCAACAAGTTCGTCGATCCGCGCTATGGCGAGATCGCCAAGGCCTTCGGCTTCGGCAATCTCGCCGGCGCGCGCACCGGGGACCCGGGCTTCAGCGAACGGATCACCGACGCTTACCGCGTCCGCGCCTTCGAGATCGCGGTGGGCGAGCAGGACGAATCGCTCCGCCTCGCGCTCAACTTCCGGCGGGACATCGGCAAGTTCGCCAACGCCAACGACCCCGTGAGCACCGCCTGGCTCTCCGCCCTAGGCGACCAGCCTGTGCGCGCCGTGCTGGAGGGCGCGTTCAACCTGCCCGCCGGCTTCTCCCAGCTCGACGTCGACCGGCAGCGGGAAGAGCTTCAGCGCGTGGCGCTGCGCGATTTCGGCTCGAAGTCCATGGCGGTGTTCAACGATCCGGAGAACGTGGACAAGGCGATCAACCGCTATCTGATCCGCAAGTCGATCGAGAACGGCCCTTCGGCTTCGACGCCCGGCATGGCGGCGCTTTCGCTCCTGCAGGGCGCGGTGGGGCCAAGCGCGGCGCAGAACCTGCTGCTCTCCAATCTGGGCTGAGCCAGCTCAGCCGAGCTTGCGGCGTCTGTGCTCCTCGAGCCGCGGCATGATCTCGACGAAATTGCAGGGCTTGTGACGATAGTCGAGCTGCGGGGCGAGCAGCGCGTCCCAGCCGTCGCGGCAGGCGCCGGGGCTGCCGGGCAGGGCGAAGAGATAGGTGCCGCCCGCCACGCCCGCGCAGGCGCGGGACTGGATGGTGGAGGTTCCGATCTTCGCCCATGAGATCATGTGGAAAGCGACCGCGAAGCCCTCGATCTCCTTCTCGAAGAGGGACTTCATCGCCTCAACCGTCACGTCCCGCCCGGTGAGGCCGGTCCCGCCGGTGGAGATCACGACGTCCACCTCCGGGCTCTCGATCCAGGGGCGGACCTCTGCGATGATCGCCTCCACGTCGTCCTTCACGATGGCGCGGGCGGCCAGCAGATGCCCCGCCGCCTCAAGCCGCTCGACCAGCGTGTCGCCCGAGCGGTCGTCCGCCGGCGTGCGCGTGTCGGAGACCGTCAGCACCGCGATGCGGACGGGGACGAATTCGCGGTCGGTCATCATCTGGCCTCGGGCGGCGGCGCGCCGTCCAGCACGGCGCGCAGGGAGAGTAGATCGCGCCAGGCCTTCGCCTTCTCGGCGGGCTGACGGAGGAGGTAGGCGGGATGCAGCGTCGGCAGGACCGGCCGCCCGCCCGCCCGGGTCGCGTTCCGCCAGCGCCCGCGGGCCCGGGTGATGGAGACGGATTCGTCGAAGAGCGCAGAGGCCGGCGCCCGGCCCAGGGTGACGACGATCTCCGGCGCGGCGAGTTCGATATGGCGTTCGAGGAAGGCGAGAAGCATCGCCGCCTCTTCGCTCGCCGGGTCGCGGTCGCCCGCGGGGCGCCAGGGCAGGAGGTTGGTGATGTAGGCGCCGCGCTCCGGCCCCGCCGAGCGCCGGTCCAGCCCGATGGCGGCGAGCATCCGGTCAAGGAGCTGGCCGGAGCGGCCGACGAACGGCTTGCCCTCCCGGTCCTCGTCGCGCCCCGGCGCCTCGCCGACGAACATCACGCGCGCCGCCGGGTCGCCGTCGGCGAACACGGTGTTGCGTGCGCCCTGCTTCAGCGCGCAGCCCTCGAAGCCCTCGATCGCCGCGCGAAGCTCGTCGAGCGTCTTCGCCGCGGCGGCGAGCCTCCGCGCCTCCGTCACGGCTTCCGCCGCATCCCCCTCCGCCGGCGGCTTCGGGCTCAGTGCGGCGGGGGCTGCCGGTTTAGGAAGGGGCGCGCGCGCCTCGGCCCGCGCCGCCGCCGCCTCGCGCGCGGCGGCCGCTGCGGCGAACCGGTCAACGGGCTCCGCGCCGATGCATTCGTCCGCCCCCGCCTCCATCTGGAAGAGAAGTGCGGCGATCAGCGCGGGCCGGTCGAGCGGTTGCGGGTCCATGCCCGGAGGATAGGGCCCGCGGCGTGGCGCCGCCAGCCCGTCAGGAGAGATAGGTCTCGTCGAGCGCGTAGCCCGCGGCGCGGACGGTGCGGATCGGGTCCGCGTCGCCGCGCCGGTTCAGCGCCTTGCGGAGCCGGCCGACATGCACGT
>JAUHWJ010000061.1 GCA_030424705.1 Alphaproteobacteria bacterium
GTCCGGCGCGATAGGAATTCAGCCTGTCCGACGCCATCGCGCCTCCCCCCTTCCAGAGTTTCCGGGAACGGGGCTCTTTAGCGCCTTGTTCCGGCGGCGTCGATAGGGCGGATCGGCCGGGGAGGCCGGTCGCACCTGGCGCGGACGAATGGGGCCGGCCCGCTTTCTCGCCAACCGTCGAGAAAAGCCCCCGGCTGATCTGACCCGTGTCAGATCAGCCCGCGCCCGCCGCCCCCCGGCGGGCGCGAGTCCGCGCCCACCGCGGCGGTCACGGCCTGATCTTCGACGTTCGGGGCGGCTTGACGCCCCTCGCCCTGCGGCTTTCGCCTCCGGGCGACGGCCTCTGCGACCTTCCCCCGGAAGGTCGCTGATCGAGGCCGGGGACAGGAATGGAGATCGCGAGCCAGCGAAGGCCGCTCCGTCACCCCAGTTCCTTGTAAACCGCCCGCTCCACCGCGTCGTAGATCGCAAGGCAGTTCGGGTCCACGAACGGCAGATGCTGGAGCATGATCACGCAGGCCACGCCCGCCGCCGGGTCGAACCAGTAATGCGTGTTCAGCACCCCCGCCCAGCTCTGCGAGCCCGCCCGGCGCTTCCCCGGAATGTCCTTCGTGTTCATCAGGCAGGCGAGGGAGAACTTGTTCTCCTGCTCGGGGAAGAAATCGACATCGGCGGAGAGCGGCGGCGCGACTGAGGTCATCTTGCCGACCGAAAGATCGCCGATCTGGTTCGCGCAGACCATGGCCGCAATCTCCGGCTTCAGCACGATCTCCCCGTCCAGCGAGCCGTTCTGCATCAGCATCCGGATGAAGCGCAGGTAATCCGCCCCGGTCGTGTAGAGCGCATGGCCCATGCCATAGACTTCCGGGCTCGGCGGCGGCGCGATGTCATAGGGCCCCCAGCCCTCCGCCGTGTGGATATGCGCGCCGACGAGCCGGGGCGCCATGTGCGGCTCCACCTCGAAGCGGGTGTCGCCCATGCCGAGCGGGTCGAACACATGCGTCTTGCAGAACGCGTCGATCCGCTCCCCCGCGACGGCTTCGACCGCCTGTCCCAGCCAGTCGATCCCGATCCCGTAATCCCACTTCGTCCCCGGCTCGAACTGAAGCGGATAGGAGAACAGGGAGGCCTTGAGCCCGGAAAGGATCGTCGGCGCCCCCGTCGCCTCCATGTATTTCGGCATGTCCGCGTTCCAGAATTCGTAGACGAGCCCGGACGTATGCGTGGCGAGATGCCGGATCGTCGCCTTCACCTTCGGCGCGCGGAGGATCGGCTTGCCGCCGGCGTCGAACCCTTCGAGGAGCTGCACCTTCTTCCAGTCCGGCAGAACCTCCTCCACCGGCGTGTCGAGCGTCAGGAGCCCCATCTCCACCGCCTTCGCCGCGGCGACGGCGCCCACGGCCTTCGTCATCGAGAAGGCGCGGAACACCGAGTCGTTCGTCATCGGCTCGGCCTGGCCGAGCGCGCGGACGCCGGCCGCATTCTCGTAGACCACCCCGTCGCGCGTCGCGACGGAGACGACGAGGCCCGGCGTGCGGCCCTCGGAAACGGCGGATTCGAGTATGGCGTCGAGCGATTTCATCGCGGCTCCTCCCTGTCTTGCGGGAGGCTGCCGGAACCCGCCTCAGGAGTCGAGCGCCGCCTTCACGAAGGCGCGGATCAGGTCAGGGTCCTTCTCCCCCGGTGCGCGCTCGACGCCGGAGGAGACGTCCACCTGAACCGCGCCGGTCAGCCGCATCGCCTCCGCCACGGTGAAGGGCGTGAGCCCGCCGGCCAGCATCCAGGGCTTCCGCCAGCTCCGCCCCGCGACGAGCCGCCAGTCGAAGGCGAGCCCGTTGCCGCCGGGCAGGGCGACGCCCCCGGGCGGCTTCGCGTCGATCAGGAGCTGGTCCGCCGCGCCCGCCGCCGCCTCCCATTCGTCGATCTTGGCGAGGTCATCCGGCCCCGCTAGGCCGAGCGCCTTCATCACCGGCAGCCCCGCACGGGCGCGGACAGCGCGCGCCCGCGCCGGCGTCTCCCGCCCGTGGAGCTGGATCATGTCGATGGGGAGCGCGGCGATCCGGTCCACCAGCGCATCGTCCGCGTCCACCACGAGCGCGACCTTCACCAAACCCGGCGGCGCGAGCGCGGCGAGCGCGCCGGCCTCCTCTACGCTCACGTTGCGGGGCGATTTCGGGAAGAAGACAAATCCGAGATAGCGCGCGCCGGCGGAGGAAGCCGCCTCCACGCCCTCCCGCGTGCGGAGGCCGCATATCTTCACCGCCGCGGCGCGGGGCATCGCGGTCAGCGGGAGGGGAGCGCCGGCAGGTCCTCGCCCTTCTCTTCCGCGAGCGCGTCGACCTTGGCGCGGAGCGCCGCAGCCTCCTTCCGCGCCTGCCGCGCCGTGCGGCGGATGCGCCCCTCGCGCGCCCATTCGCGCGCCGCGCCGAGCAGGAAGCCGACGAGCCCGCAGAAAAGCCCGAAGATGAAAAGCGGCAGCGTCGCCTCCGGCGCGGCGGCGACGCCGTAATCGGAAAGGTCAGGCCACGCCCGCACCGACACGGGCCCGCTATTGGCGACGGAGAGCACGCCGATCACGAGCGCGAAGAGAAAGACGAAGAGGAATTTCAGCCGGCGCACCGCGCCCTCCTTCAGCATCGATGCGACGGGCGGCGCCCGTCAGCCGTTCATCCGGTCCCGGAGGTCCTTGCCCGTCTTGAAGAAGGGCGCTCGCTTCTCCGGCACGTCCACGGATTCCCCCGTCCGGGGGTTGCGACCGACCCGCGCGTCCCGCTGCTTCACCGAGAAGGCGCCGAAGCCCCTCAGCTCCACCCGGTCCCCGCGGGAGAGCGCGTCGGCGATCTCGTCAAACACGGCGGCGACGATGCGCTCCACATCCCTCTGGAAGAGATGCGGGTTCTCATCGGCCAGTTTCTGGATCAGTTCGGACTTGATCATGCAGGTCCCCGCTACGGATTGCATTCCGTGGGACGAGCATTGCACGGCGGGCGCCCGCCGGTCAACGCGCGGCGGCCGGCGTCTGTTGCGCCGCGACGGCGCCGAGGGCGGCGGCGCAGGACGCGGCGAGCGCGCCGCGCATGGCCGGCGAGGGCAGGGTCGCCGCGGCGCCCGGAAAGGGCGCGCCCGCCTCTCCCTCCGGGCCGATGGCGACGAGCGCCGCGCGCGGCGCCGCAAGGCGGAGCGCGGCCATGAGGGCCGCGCGCGCGGCCTCGTCGGGGAAGGCTCCGGCCTCGACGAGGACGAGGCCGAACGCGCCGCCCGCCCGCGCCGCCATCGCGAGGTCGCGCGCTTCCGTGACGACGAGCCCTGCCGCCCGCGCCGTCTCCGCCGTCATGCGCCTGCGCGCGTCCGTAGGGTCGATCAGCAGCGCGGCGCGCCCCGCGACGCGGGGGCAGCGCGGATCGGCGGCCGGCGCCGCCACATCGGCCTCGAACTCGACCCAGAAGACGGAGCCGCCTTCCGCCCGCGGCTCGCAGCCGATCCGCGCCTCCATCGCATCCGCGAGCCGGCTTGCGATGGCGAGGCCGAGCCCCACCCCTTCCTGCGCCCGGCGCGCCGAGCCGTCCGCCTGTTCGAACCGTTCGAAGATCGCCTCGCGCCGCTCCGGGGCGACCCCGGGCCCCTCGTCCTCGATCGCGAGGCGCACGGCCGCGCGTCCGCCGCGCCCCCCCGATCCGCCGACGAGCCGCGCGGCGAACCCGACCGCGCCGCGGTCGGAGAACTTCACCGCGTTCTCCGCGAAGACCGAAATGATGCGCAGCAGCCGCGCCTCATCCGCGAAGACCGCTTCCGGCAGCGCCGGGTCGATCCAGGCGGAAAGCACAAGCCCCTTCGCCCGCGCCGCCCCGGCGATGGAGCCCAGCGCGCCCTCCGCGAACCGCTCGAACGAAAGCGCGCCCGCCGGCGCCGCCTCGCCGCCCGCCTCCGCCGCGCTGAATTCGAGGATGCGCTCGATCACGCTGGAAAGCCGCGCCGCCGAACTTTCGAGATGCGAAAGAACCTCCCGCTGCTCCTGGCTCAGCGACCCGAGCCCGAGGAGCGCGATCGTGCCCGTGACGCCGTTGAGCGGCGTCCGCAGCTCGTGGCTGATCCGGGCGAGGAACTCCGACTTCGCGGCGTCCGCGGCCTCCGCCGCGTTCCGCGCCCGTTCGAGCTCTTTCTCCCGCCGAAGCCTTTCGGTGATCTCGCGTGAGACGGCGACGAAGATCGGCCGCGCGCTCCCGTCCTCCGCCTCCTCCTCCGCCGGTTCGATGTCGATCTCGATCCAGTATGCCTCGCCGCTCTTCGAATAGTTGAGGATTTCCGCGCGAATCGGTCGGCGCTCCGCCACGGCGCGGCCGATGGCGGCCCGCGTCTCGGGGTCGGTGTCCGGCCCCTGCAGGATCGCCCCCGGCCTCCTGCCGATGATCGCCGGGCCGGTATGCCCGGTCAGCCGCTCGAAGGCCGGATTGACCCAGAGCGCGCGGCCCTCCGCATCGGCGATGATGACGGCGTCGTCCGTCTCCCGCGCGACGATGGCGAGGCGGCGGGTGAGCGCGCGGCTTTCGGCCAGTTTCGCCTCCGCCGCGCGCTCCGCCGTGATGTCGCGGAGCGCGACGACGATCTCTTCCGTCGCCCCGTCGCGCCGCCTCAGCGGCACGAACCGCGCCGCGCGCCAGCGGGCGCCCTCGCCATCGCCCTTGAGCAGCACCGGGATGAGCGCCTCCCCCGCGCCCGAGGCCGCCGCGCGGAAAGCCTCCGCATCCTTCGGCTCCGGGTCGAGGATGTCGGCCAGCGTCAGGAGCCGCCGCCGCGGCGCGTCGAGGCCGGTGGCGCGCACAAAGGCGCCGTTCGCCCAGCGGAGGCCGCCGTCCGGCCCGGCCGCGATCACCTCCTCCCCGAGGGCGAGCGCCGCGCGCCCGGCCCGCGCCGCGGCGCGCGCGGTCCTGAGCTGCCGGCGCGCCAGTTCCGCCGCCGGCGCCGCGAGCAGGAGCGCGGCGACCCAGAGGATGCGCTCCAGCGCTTCGGGGGAGAGGGTGAGGCCCGGCGGGCCGAAGACCGCGGTCGCCGTCGTGCCGGCCACGGAGCCGAAATGCAGCGCCACGACGCCGAGCGAGAAGAGACCGGCGGCGAGCGTCGGGCTCCCGCTCCCGGCCCGGTGCAGCACCGCCACCGCCGCCGCCGAGAGGCCCGCCGCGGCCAGCGTCGAGCCCGCGACGGCGAAGGCGTCGAACCCGAGGACGCAGCCTGCGAGACCCAGCATCCCGACATGATGCATCGCGGAGACGGAGAGCCCCGCCGCCGCCCCCGCGGCGAGCCGCGCCGCCCGCCTCCGCGCCAGCGCCGCGACGACGAGCGAGAGCCCGATCCCGCAGACCGCGAGCGCAGCGGAGCCGAGCGTCTCGAACGTCGCGAAAAGGAGCGGCGCGTCGGGCCGGTAGCCGAGCATGGCGACGAAATGCGTCGTCCAGACGCCGGCTCCCGCCCCCGCGATCACGAGCAGGAATCGCCAGGGCCGCGCCCCCTCCGGATAGCGGAGCTCGGCCAGTTCGCCGAAGACGAAGACGGAGGAGAGGAGGCATATCGCCGCCGCCGCGAGAACAGGGAGGAGCGAATGCGGAGCGCCCAGAATGTCGATCAGCATGCGATCCCCGCGACGAAAGTCAGGGGGCGGAAACTAGCGGATCGAGGGTTAACGCCGGGCTATCGGCCCCGGCCGGCGGACGCAAAAAGGGGGCGGCGCCGCGGCGCCGCCCCCCTGTCGTTCCGGGAAAGACGAGGACTCAGCCCTCGTTCCGCTCCTTCAGCGCGGCGCCGAGGATGTCGCCGAGCGAGGCGCCGGAATCGGAGGAGCCGAACTGCTCCACCGCCTCGCGCTCCTCGGCGATCTGCAGCGCCTTGATCGAGAGGCCGAGCCGGCGGGCCTTCGTGTCGACGGAGGTGACGCGCGCATCGGTCTTGTCGCCGACGGCGAACCGCTCCGGCCGCTGGTCGGAGCGGTCGCGGCTGAGATCGGAGCGGCGGATGAAGGCCTTCATGCCCTCATGCTCCACCTCGATCCCGCCATCCTCGATCGCCGTCACCGTCACGGTGACGACCGAGCCGCGCCGCACGCCCTGCGACGCATCGGCGAAGGCGTCGCCCTCGAGCTGCTTGACGCCGAGGGAGATGCGCTCCTTCTCCACGTCCACGTCGAGCACCACGGCCTCGACCATGTCGCCCTTCTTGTAGTCCTGCATCGCCTGCTCGCCCGGCCGGGACCAGTCGAGGTCGGAGAGGTGGACCATGCCGTCGATGTCGCCCTCGAGGCCGATGAAGAGGCCGAACTCGGTGATGTTCTTCACCTCGCCCTCGACGCGGGTGCCGTTCGGGTGCTTCTCGGCGAAGACCTCCCACGGATTGCCCTGCGTCTGCTTCAGCCCGAGGCTGACGCGGCGCTTCGAGCTGTCGACGTCCAGCACGATGACCTCGACCTCCTGGGAGGTGGAGACGATCTTGCCCGGATGGACGTTCTTCTTCGTCCAGGACATTTCGGAGACGTGGACGAGGCCCTCGACCCCGGCCTCCAGCTCCACGAACGCGCCGTAATCGGTGATGTTCGTGACCCGGCCGGACCATTTGGAGCCGAGCGGATACTTCGCCTCCACGCCGTCCCAGGGGTCGGACATCAGCTGCTTCATGCCGAGAGAGATGCGCTGCGTGTCGTTGTTGACCTTGACGACCTGCACCTTCACCGTCTCGCCGATGTTGACGATCTCGGACGGATGGTTGACGCGCCGCCAGGCCATGTCGGTGACGTGCAGCAGCCCGTCCACCCCGCCGAGGTCCACGAACGCGCCGTAATCGGTGACGTTCTTCACCACGCCGTCGATGATGTCGCCTTCCTTCAGCTTGCCGACGATCTCGGCCCGCTGCTCGGCGCGGCTCTCTTCGAGAACGGCGCGGCGGGAGACGACGATGTTGCCGCGGCGGCGGTCCATCTTCAGGATCTGGAACGGCTGCGGCTGGCCCATCAGCGGGCCGACGTCGCGCACCGGGCGCACGTCGACCTGGGAGCCCGGAAGGAACGCGACGGCGCCGCCGAGATCGACCGTGAAGCCGCCCTTGACGCGGCTGAAGATCGCGCCCTCGACGCGCTCGCCCTTGTCGTTGGCCTTCTCGAGCCGGTCCCAGGCTTCCTCGCGGCGCGCCTTGTCGCGGGAGAGGACAGCCTCGCCCTTGGTGTTCTCGACCCGGTCGAGGAACACTTCGACGGTGTCGCCGATGTTGATCTCGGCGTCATGGCCGGGCTTGGCGAATTCCTTGAGATCGACGCGGCCTTCCATCTTGTAGCCGATGTCGATGATGGCCTGCCCCGCCTCGATGGCGAGGACCGTGCCGCGGACGACGGACCCTTCCTCGGGCGTCTCCAGTTCGAAGCTCTCGTTGAGCATCGCTTCGAATTCTTCCATTGTGGCTTTCGCCATGCGCAAAATCTCCGGTTTCGTGTCTCTGGCCGGCCGGTTGTCTCCGGCGGTCTGGTTGGGGCTTCGGGGCGCGAAAGGAAAAACGATGAAAGGCCCGGGGGTTCCTCAGGCCTTTCGGAGTTGTTCGTTGATCCAGCGCGCCGCCTCGGCGACGGCCGCCTCTATAGTCATTTCGGTCGTATCGAGCAAGAGCGCGTCGGGCGCCGCCTTCAGGGGCGCATCGGCCCGCGCCGCGTCCCGCGCGTCGCGGATGCGGAGGTCCTCCGCCACCTCCTCCAGAGAGCGGGAATCGCGCCCGGCGGAGAGCTCCGCATGGCGCCGCCGCGCCCGCTCCTCGGGCGCCGCGACGACGAAGAGCTTCACCTCCGCATCCGGGCAGATCACCGTCCCGATGTCCCGCCCGTCGAGCACGGCGCCGCCCTCCCGCCGCGCGAAATCCCGCTGGAAGGCGAGGAGCGCGGCGCGCACGGCGGGGAGGGCGGCGACGCGGGAGGCCGCCTCGCCAGCCGCCTCGCTCCGGAGGTCTGGCCGCGCGAGATCGGCCTCGCCGAGCGAGGCGGCCGCGTCCGCCGGCTCCATCCCGCTCTCCGCCGCCTTCACCCCTGCTGCGCGATAGAGGAGCCCCGTATCCAGATGCGCGAAGCCGAACCGCGCGGCCAGCGCCCGCGCGATCGTGCCCTTGCCGGAGGCGGCGGGCCCGTCGATGGCGACCGTGAACCTCACCCTTCGAGCGCCGCCCCGAGCGCCCGCATCAGCGG
>JAUHWJ010000652.1 GCA_030424705.1 Alphaproteobacteria bacterium
TGCACGGTGTAGCGCGCGGGGTTCGCCTCGAACGCCATCCGGTTCGCTTCGGATGCGAAATAGTAGGACACGCCGTCCTGCACCACGGTCTGGGCCGCGACGCCCTCAACGTTCCGGCCCTCGTCGAGCAGCGCGACGGGATCGGAGCCATGCAGGGCGAGCGGCGCGCCAGCGGCGGTGAGGCCGGGGGCGACGTTGACCTCGTCGGCGGCCATGGCGGGGCCGAAGGCGAGAAGCGCCGTCAGGGCGGCGGCGGTGAAGGTAAGTTTACGAGACATCTGGATCGTCCTTTTGAAAGGGTTTGGGAGCCGTCGCCGGCCCGTTTCGCTTCCGAGGGCGCCGCCGGGCCTTCTGGTCCCGGGCGCCGCCGCTTCGAACGCCCGCCCCGTTTGCGCCAATCGCTCCGGCCTGTTAATGCCGGAAGGTCCGCGTTTCCTGCCTGATCGTCCACTCTTCTGGACGGTCGCCACGTTTCGTGAGCATAGTGGCGGCATGTTGGACCTGCTCAGCGACATCCTCACCCGCCTCTCCCTCCGCGGAACACTCTATTTCCGTACGAGCTTCACGGAACCTTGGGGCGTGCGTGTGCCCGCCTTCCGGGACGTGGCCCGGTTCCATTTCGCCCATCGCGGCGAGGCGCTTGTCCGGGTCGAGGGCGCGGCGGAGCCAGTGCGCCTCGTACAGGGGGACCTGATCGTGATCCCGCACGGGGCCGCTCATGTCCTTTCCTGCCGCCATACCGGACCAGAAGCCGCGCTGCCGCTCGACGACGTGCTTTCCCGTTCGGGCTTTCCGGGGCACGGGACGCTCGTATGGGGCGGGGACGAAAGCCCCCGCGACACGCAGCTCATCTGCGGGCATTTCGCGCTGGCCGAGGGATCGCGTCACCTCCTGTTTGACCGCCTGCCGCCCTTCATCCACCTCCGCGGCTATGGCGAGGAGGCGGGGCCGTGGCTCGAAGCGACGCTGAAGGTGATCGGGGCGGAGGCTGGCGGCGCGCGACTCGGCGGCGACCTGATCGCGCTGAAGATGTCGGAGGCGATCTTCGCCCAGGCGATCCGCGCGCATATCGAGACCGCCAAAGAGACCGAAAGCGGCGTCGCGGGTTTCGCCGATCCCCATATCGCGCGCGCGCTCGCCGCCTTTCACCGGGCGCCGACGACCGACTGGACCGTGGCAACTCTCGCGCGTGAGGCGGGGCTCTCGCGCACCGGATTCGCCGAGCGCTTTTCGGCGCGGCTGGGCCTGACGCCGATGGCCTATGTCACGTCCTGGCGGATGCAGATTGCGCGCGAGGCGCTTGTTGCGCGGGGGCTCTCGGTCGCCGAGGCGGCGGAGCTTTCGGGCTATGCGTCGGAATCGGCGTTCAGCCGCGTCTTCAAGAAGGAGATCGGAGTCTCCCCCGCCGCGTTCCGCCGGTCGGGCTTCGCCGCACATGAGGCGGCGTGACGTACCATCCGGAAAGCTGGACGATCTGCAATCTTTCTCGAACTATCAGACATTCATCGTCCTGAGACCAGTCCCTAGATCGGGGAGGTCGGCGCCAGCCGCCGTCACTCGCCTCCTCAATCGAAAGGACCTTG
>JAUHWJ010000062.1 GCA_030424705.1 Alphaproteobacteria bacterium
GTTCTCGTATTTGAAGCAGCCCACCCGGTCGAGCCGCGCCTCCTTCAGCCAGTCGAGGAGATGCGCGAACTCCGCCTCCGTCTCGCCCGGATAGCCGACGATGAAGGTGGAGCGGAGCGCGAGCTCCGGGCAGTCCCGCCGCCAGGCGGCGATCCGGTCCAGCGTCTTCGCGGAGGCGGCGGGCCGCGCCATGCGCTTCAGCACGTCCGGGTGGGAATGCTGGAACGGGATGTCGAGATAGGGGAGCACGCGCCCCTCCGCCATCAGCGGAATCAGCCGGTCCACATGCGGATAGGGATAGATGTAGTGGAGCCGGACCCAGATCCCGAGCTCCCCGAGCGAAGCCGCAAGGCTCGCGATGTCCGCCGCCCGCGCCTCCCCGCGCCAGTCGCTCGCCGCATAGCCGATGTCCTTGCCATAGGCGGAGGTGTCCTGGCTGATGACGAGCAGCTCCTTCACCCCCGCCTCGGCCAGCTTCTCCGCCTCCCGCAGAACCGCCGCGGCGGGGCGGGAGCGGAGCGGGCCGCGCATCGTGGGGATGACGCAGAAGCGGCACTTGTGGTCGCAGCCCTCGGATATCTTCAGATAGGCGTAGTGCCGGGGCGTGAGCCGCACGCCCGTCGCCGGGATGAGGTCCACGAACGGGTCGGGCCGCGGCGGCGCCGCCTCGTGCACGGCGTCGAGCACCGCCTCGTATTGCTGCGGCCCCGTCACCGCCATCACCGCGGGATGCGCCTCGCGGATCAGCGCCTCGTCCGCGCCGAGGCAGCCGGTGACGATGACGCGCCCGTTCTCCGCCAGCGCCTCCCCGATCGCGGCGAGGCTCTCCGCCTTCGCGCTGTCGAGAAAGCCGCAGGTGTTCACGATCACCGCCTCCGCGCCGCGGTAGTCGGGCGAGAGCGCGTAGCCCTCGGCCCGCAGCCGGGTCAGGATGCGCTCGGAATCCACCAGCGCCTTCGGGCAGCCGAGCGAGACCATGCCGATCCGCGGCTGGCCGGGCCGCGCCTCCGCGTTCAGCGCGGCGCGGGCGAGGTCGGGGCGGAGGTCGGGCGGGTTGAGGCTCATGCCGGCCTTCTAGCGAAGGCGCGGCCCCCGCGCCATACTCAGGCCGATGCTCAGCCGAGAAGGCGGATGATCGACGCCGCCAGCGCCTCGACCTCCTCCGCCGCGCGGGAGCCTTTCGCCGTCTCCGTCACCCCCGCGCCCGCCGCGAAGGCGGAGGCGAAGGCGACGCGGTTGCCGATCCGCTCAGGCAGGAGGTCCGCGCCCTCCGCTTCGAGCTGCGCCGCCATCTCCTCGATCACCGAGCCGCGGGGCGGCACGCGGTTCAGCACCACCCGCGCATCCGCGCCCTGCTTGGCCGCCATCCGCAGCGTCGCCCGCGTCGCCCAGACATCGGGCGCCGAAGGCTGCGCCGGGACGATCACGAGGTCCGTCTCCCGCAAGACCCGGTTCAGCATCACGTCGGCGACGCCGGGGCAGTCGATGAAGATCAGGTCGGCGTCCCGCGCGGCCTTGGAGATATCGGCGCCCACGCGCCATTCGCTCGATTCGGTCAGGTCCATCCCCGCCTCGCCGTTCCGCCGGATGCGCTCGTCCATCCAGCCGGTCAGCGTCCTCTGCGGGTCGAGGTCGATCAGCGCGGGGCGATGCGAGCGCATGAGCGCGACCGCGACCTGCGCGAGCAGCGTCGTCTTGCCGGCGCCGCCCTTCTGCTGCGCGAATGTCAGGACCTTGGCCATCTCGTCGTCACCCCGCTATCGTCGCGTCATGGTAACAGGCCTGTTGCAGTGCAGCAATCGCATAGGGCGAAGGCGATGAGGCGGCGTCTCGTCATCCATATCGGCATGCACAAGACCGGGTCGAGCTCGATCCAGCACTACCTTTCGCGCAACCGGCGGCTTCTGCGGCTCCTCGGCGTGCTCTATCCGGACTCCGTCGGGGCGGACGGGCGGCGCCAGCCGAAACACGCCGCGCTTTTCGACGCGATCAGCCATGAGGCCGATCAAGGCCGCCCGCATCCCGCCTACGGCCCCTCGGCGGCGATGGTGGAGGCGCTCGCCCGCCGGATCGAGAGCTCCGGCGGGCGCGTCGCGGTCCTGAGCGCGGAGGGGTTCTCGGGCCCGAAGCCGGATTTCGCCCGCGCCCTCGCGCCGCTCGCCGCGCGGTTCGATGCGAGCGTCGTCGTCTTTCTGCGTCGCCCCGATCTCTGGGCCGAGAGCTTTCACCGGCAGATGGTGATTAGCCGCCAGGTGCGGGAGGCGCGGCCGCTCCGCGCCTTCCTCGCCGCGCCGGAGATGCAGGCGCATCTCGACTGGCCCCGCATCCTCGGCTGGTGGCGGGAGGCGTTCGGGGCGGAGGCCATCCACATCCGCGCCTTCGCGCCCGGGGCGGGGGGGCCGGGTCCTGTGCGGGCCTTCATCGCCGCCGCGTCGCTCCCCCGGCCGTGCCTGCTGCTTCCGCATCTCGGCGCGCATCGCAACCCGGCGCCGGAAGGGGCGCGCCTCCTCGCCATGTTGCGCGAGAACGCCCTCGCCTCCGGGGCGCCGGCGGCGGAGACTGAATCGGCCCTCGCCCCGCTCGATGAGCAAGAGCGGCGCGCGTTCCTCGCCACTCATGCGAAAGCTGAAGGACTCTACATGAGCGCCCGAAAATGATCGCCGCTCATGCGCAGCGAACGGCGGAGCGCTCTTTTTCCCCTGTTTCGACGAGATGCAGGCGCAGCTCTGACAGCGCGCAAAATTCGCCTTATTTTCGCCTCAAATGCAATTAATTGCGACTTGGCATAGGCTTAAGATTCACACTCCGCCCCACTGCCGCCTCAATTGGGCCTCGGCCATTCATGCTTCGCAAATGGCGCAGATGAGGCGGCGCTGCGACAGCCGCTGATACCTGCGTTTTCGCGAACGGCGAATTATCGCCCGCGCCGCTGCGAAGCGTGTCGCGGAGCCGCGCAAAAGCTGTATATTTGGCTAATGAACAGCGACGTCGGGTCCGTTCCCTCCACAACAGACGAACCCGTGAAATCCCGCCCCACAACGGGATTTAAGTCCTGACAGGCGCGATCTTCGATCGCCCGATACGGCGTCCCGGGACTTGCCCCACAACCCGGGACGCCGGCTTCACCTCCCAGGATCGAATTCGCGCCGCTCAGCGGCCTTGAGGCTGCTCGCCAAGCGCCCGGCGTCTCAGCTCTTCCGCGATGCGCCCGACGCCATGGCGCGTCTTCCGCCATTTCGTCGGCGCGGTCGCAAGCTCCCAGACCGCGAGATGCGCAGCGACGGCGCCGAGCGCCCAGTAGAAGGGGAGGGTCAGCGCCCAGCCCGAAAGGCCGAGCCTGCCCCGCCGCCAGAGCCCGAGCGCCGCGGCGGCGAACATCGCCGGAAGCGTCGCCGCCGTGGTCCACTGGAGCATCCGGACCGCATCCCCCGCCTGCGTGGCCTCGACGTCGATCGCGAGGCCGAGGAAGGAGACCGCCCATAGCCACGGCAGGAGGAGATAGCCGAGCACGGCGGAGAGCAGAACCGCGTTGAAGCCGAGAAAGCGCCGCAACCCGAGATCGGCGAGCAGCGCGCCGGGCCGCCGCATATGCGTCGCCCAGGTGGCGAGATAACCCTTCAGCCAGCGCGAGCGTTGCCGGATCCAGGCGCCCGGCCGGCTCGCCGCCTCCTCCTCGGTGAGCGAGTGGGAGAGCCCGGTGCGAAGGCCGGCCCGCGCCAGCATCATGCCGAGATCGGCGTCCTCGGTGACATTGTGGCTGTCCCAGGCGCCGACCGCCTCCAGCGCCCCGCGGCGGATGAAGAGCGATGTGCCGCCGAGCGGCAGCGGCATGCCGAGCCGGAAGAGCCCCGGCAGCATCGCGTCGAACCAGCTCGCATATTCGATCTCGAAGCAGCGGGTGAGCCAGTTCTCCTTCGCATTGTAATAGCCGAGCCGCGCCTGGAGGCAGGCGATCTCCGGCGGCGAGGCCGCGAACTGCTCGACGATCCGGCGCAACTGGTCCGGCGGCGGGCGGTCCTCGGCGTCATAGACGCCGACGATCTCGCCGCGCGCGAAGTCGAGTGCGAAGTTGAGCGCCCGCGGCTTCGTCCGCGGCGCGCCGTCCGGCGCGACGATGATCTCGAAATGCGGCGGCGGGGCGAGCGCGCGAAAGGCCTCCAGCGTCTCCTCGTCGTCACTTTCGAGGATGATCTTGATGTCGAGCAGCTCCGGCGGATAGTCGAGTTCCATCAGCGCCTTCAGCAGGAGCGGCGCCGTCTCCGGCTCCCGGTAGAGCGGGACGAGCAGGCTGATGACCGGCGGGGCGCGATAGTCCGAAAGGCGCGGCGCCGGCGCCGGCCGCTCCCCCCGCCAGTCCGGCCGGGCGAGGAGCGCCGCGCCCCAGAGCGCGCCGTTGAGCCCCATCACCCCCGTCGCGCCCCAGATCGCGAGCGTCAGCGCCCCGCCCGGGTCGAGCGCGACGGCGCCCGCGAAGCCCGCCGCCGCCGCCCCGGCGCCGAGGCGCTGCCACCGCGCGAAGCCGGCGCGGAGGCTCGCCCCCTCCGGCCGGCGCGTGGCGGAGCGGAGCGCGATGGGCGCGCCATAGGCCCCGATCAGCGCCTGGGAAAGCGCCCGCCCCTCCGCCGCCACGAAGCCCGCCGCCCGCGGCGAGGCGGCGATCTCGGGCGCCGCAGCGGCGTAGATCACCCCGCCCGCCCCCCGCCGCCAGGGCGCGATCCGGCAGCGCAGGAGATGTTCGATCTCCCCCGGCTCCAGCAACGCCGCGTCGAGCGGCTCATGGCGGAGATCGGCGAAATCCATCCCGGATTGCCGCGCCGCCGCCGCCGCCACCGCCGTCGCGTCGGCGCCGCTGCGAAAGGTCAGGATGTCTCCGATCCGCGCGCGGCTCACCGCCTGCGCCTCGATCGCGCGCGTCAGCGCCGCCGCGTCGATCACTCCGTCAGCGAGCAGAATCTCGCCGATAAGCCGCCGGTCAGCGGCGCGCCGCGGCGAGAGGTCGCCGTCCTTGGGCATCAGCTGCGCGGCGCGCGCAGCGCGAGGGTCGCTTGATCCACTTGGTCCCCCTCCGTCTCGCGGGAGCGAGGCCGAGTCGACTCAAGCTGTCAGAATTCCATTAAAAGGTCATTAACTCTTGAAAATGGAAACGCCTCTCAGCCCATCGAGGCGAGGAACCGCTCGAAGAGATAGAAGCTGTCCTGCGGCCCGGGGCTCGCCTCCGGGTGATGCTGGACGGAGAAGACGGGCCGCCCCTTCACCCGCAGCCCGCAATTCGACCCGTCGAAGAGCGAGACATGCGTCTCCTCCACCCCGTCCGGCAGCGTCTGCGCGTCCACCGCGAAGCCGTGGTTCATCGAGGTGATCTCGACCTTGCCGGTCTCCACCTCGCGGACCGGGTGGTTCGCGCCGTGATGGCCGTGGTTCATCTTCACCGTCTTCGCGCCGAGCGCGAGGGCGAGCATCTGGTGGCCGAGGCAGATGCCGAAGAGCGGCAGCCCCGCCTCCAGCACGCCGCGTATCATCGGCACCGCGTATTCGCCCGTCGCCGCCGGGTCGCCCGGCCCGTTGGAGAGGAACACGCCGTCCGGCGCATGCGCCAGCACCTCCTCCGCCGTCGCCTTCGCGGGCAGAACGATGATCTCCGCCCCCGCGGAGGCGAGGCAGCGCAGGATGTTCCGCTTCGCGCCGAAATCGACGGCGACGACCTTCTTCCGCGGCGCCTCCTGCCGCGGGAAGCCGCCGGGCCAGGCCCAGCGCATCTCGTCCCAGCGATAGGCCTGCGGCGCGGTGACGCCGAGCGCGAGATCCGCCCCTTCGAGCCCGGCGAAGCCGCGCGCCGCGGCGATCAGCCTCTCCGCATCCGGCGCGCCTTCGCGCGAGAAGCCAAGCGCGGCGTGCGGCATCCCCTTCTGCCGGATCGCCCGCGTCAGCCGCCGCGTGTCCACCCCGCCGATGGCGACGGCGCCGCGCCGCGCCAGCCAGCGCGAGAGATCCTCCGCCGCGCGCCAGCTAGAGGGCGCGGTCGGGTCCATCCGCGTGACCATGCCGAGCGCGGCCGGCCTCTCCGCCTCCTCGTCCTCCGGATTCGCGCCGACATTGCCGACATGCGGGAAGGTGAAGGTGACGATCTGCCCCGCATAGGACGGGTCGGTCATGATCTCCTGATAGCCGGTCATCGCCGTGTTGAAGCAAAGCTCTCCCACCGCGATTCCCTCCGCGCCGAAGCCGCGCCCGTGAAAGAGGGTCCCGTCGGCGAGGGCGAGGGTGGCGTTCGGCGCAGGGCGTGAGGTCATGGGAAGGGTCCGTTCAGGGTCGCGCGAAGCTAGTGGCCTCCCCCCGGCCCGTCAACACCGGGCCACCAACGGAGAAATCCCCGCCTTCCCAGATGGTTAACGCCATCGCGACGGATTTGCGAAAATGCTGCGCCTGCGTTAAGGTCTTCGCCACAGAGTCGCCGCGCGACGCCAATCGGGACCGAACCGAACATGCGAGACCGCATCAACGCCGCCCTCAAGGCGGCGATGAAAGACCGGGAGCAGCAGCGCGTCTGCACCCTCCGCCTCATGAACGCCGCGCTGAACGAGAGGGAGATCGCCTCCCGCTCCGGGGATGACCGGCCCGGCATCGACGAGGCGGAATCGCTCGACGTGCTGAGCCGCATGGTCAAGCAGCGTGAGGAAAGCGCGAAGGCCTATGACGAGGGCGGCCGCCCCGAACTGGCGAGCCAGGAGCGGGCGGAAATCCGCATCATCCGCGAATTCATGCCGAAGCCGCTGGCGCCGGAGGAGGTGCAGGCCGCCGTCCAGGCCGCGATCCGCGATTCCGAGGCGAGCTCGATCAAGGACATGGGTCGCGTCATGGGCGTCCTGAAGGCGAAATACCAGGGCCGGATGGATTTCGGGCAGGCCGGCGCCGCCGTGAAGGACATGCTGGCCTGAACCCGGCTTGACGCCGCCCGCCCGCCGGCCGAAGGAACGGCATGGCCCTTCCCGATCCGGCGGCTGAAAGCCCGCTCCCCCCGCCTTCCGCACCCCGCTCCGCCCCGGCGGAGGACAATGCGCGCGGCGCGGCGTGGATGATGCTCTCCGTCTTCTTCGCCTCGGCGATGACGCTGGCGGTCCCCTGGGCGGCGCTGGAGCTGGACAGCCGGATGATCGTCACGCTCCGCGCCATCGGCGGGGTGATGATCTGCCTCGCCGGCCTCGCGCTCATCCCGCGGCTGCGAAAGGAGCTGCGGTTCTCCTCGCCCTGGCGGCATGTCTGGCGGGGCGCGCTGATCGGCGTCTCGACGCAGTTCGGCTTCTACGCGCTCACCGCCCTGCCGCTGACGCTGGCGACCGTGCTCTTCTTCACCGCCCCGATCTTCGCCGCCATGCTCGCCGTGCCGATGCAGGGGGAGCGGATCGGGCTCCGCCGCGCCTCGGCCATCGGCGCGGGGTTTCTCGGCGTTCTCATCGTGCTGCGGCCGGGAACCGCAGGGTTCGACCTCGCGATGCTGGCGGCGCTCGTCTCCTCCGTCCTCTTCGCGCTGGCGCTCCTCTCCTCCCGCGGCCTTTCGGTGCGGGACGGGCCCTTCGCCGCCTATCTCTCCTCCGCGGCGATGAGCGTGCTGATCTCGCTGCCCATCGCGCTTCCCGTCTGGTCGCTGCCCGCAAGCTACGGCGGCTGGGCCGCGCTCGCCGTCGTCGTCGTCGCCTCGCTGACGCGGAACATCGGGGACTTGCAGGCCTATCGCTGGGCGGAGGCCTCGCTCCTCGCGCCGCTCTCCTATCTCCGCCTCATCCTCATCGCCCTCGGCGCCTGGCTCCTCTACGCGGAGATTCCGGACGGATGGACGCTCGCGGGCGGCGCGGTGATCATCGGCGCGGCGCTCTACATCGCGCGGCGGGAGCGGCTGGCGAAGCGGGGCGGGTAGGCTGGAACCGGCCGGGCGGAGGCGCTCCGCTTCCGCTCGCCTCTTGGCCCGGGCGACCAGCCCGGGCCGCGGCCTCCCTCCCCCCAGTGTTCAGTCAGAGATGATTGGTTGGAAAGCGATGGGTTTTGTCGTGGAATGGCGCTGCTTCGGGAGATTGGAGTGGTGCAATGAGGACAAGGCTGCACGCCAACGCGACGACGACGCCGA
>JAUHWJ010000653.1 GCA_030424705.1 Alphaproteobacteria bacterium
GAGGTCGTTAAGCTCGTGCGGGTCGGGCAGCGGCAGGTCGGAGAAGTGGGTCGGCGCGCGCGAATTGGCGATGGGCAGCGCCCCGATCCCCGCGCGGTCGAACCCGCCTTCGCTGGCGAGCCAGACAAAGATCGCGATCAACGCGAAGTAGGAGATTATCGCGCGCATGCGCACCCGCCCGAATCGAGGGCCTCGCCCTCTGCCCAATTTTGACCATATTCTTAACCCTGTTTCAAAGCAATGGCGTCACTGCGCGGGCGAATGTGGCGAAAGCGTGATTTTGACCGCAGGGCGGGCGCGCTTTCCATGTCCGGCGCCGGGCGCTAGAGCTTCCGCGTGAGCACCGCATCGCCCCCTCTGCCGCCGCATCCCGATGGCGCCTGGCCGCGCCTTGAGCCGGGTTCGGTCTGGCTCGTCGGCGCCGGGCCGGGGGACCCCGGTCTGATGACCCTCCATGCGCTCAACGCCCTCTCCCAGGCGGACGCCGTGGTGCATGACGCGCTGGTCGAGCCGGAGGCGCTGGCCTTCGCGGCCGAGGGGGCCGAACTGATCCCGGCGGGCAAGCGGGGCGGCCGCCCTTCCCCGAAGCAGGCGGACATTTCGGAGCGATTGATCGCGCTCGCGCGCGCGGGGCGGCGCGTCGTGCGGCTGAAAGGGGGGGACCCGTTCCTCTTCGGGCGCGGCGGGGAGGAGGCGGAGGCGCTCGCCGCCGCGGGCGTGCCCTTCCGCATCGTGCCGGGGATCACGGCGGGGATCGGCGGCCTCGCCGCCGCGGGCGTCCCGGCGACGCATAGGGACGTGAACCAGACCCTCGTCTTCGTCACCGGGCACGACCAGCACGGCGAGGCCCCGGCGGTGGACTGGGCGGCGCTGGCGCGGGGCGGGCAGGTGCTCGTCATCTACATGGGCATGAAGCATCTCGCGGCCATCGCCGGGGCGCTGGTCGCCGGCGGGCGGAGCCCGGAGGAGCCTGTCCTGATCGTCCGCGAGGCGACGACGAAGCGGCAGGCCGTGCTGGAGACGAATCTGGCCGGGGCGGAGGCCGCGGTCGCCGCCAGCGGCATCCTCGCCCCGGCGATCATCTGCGTCGGCCCGGTCAGGCGGCTGCCGGTCTGAGCTTTGTCGCCGGCCGGGCGACAGTCTATGCCTTCGCTCCCGGTTTATACTCGCCCTCTCCCGGCCATATCGCGAGGGAGGAGGAGAACGACATGGGAAAACTCGTCGACGGCGAATGGCGCGACGTCTGGTATGACACGAAGTCGACCGGCGGCGCCTTCGAGAGGCAGGAATCGAGCTTCCGCAACTGGGTGACGGCGGACGGCGCGCCCGGCCCCTCCGGCGAGGGCGGCTTCCGCGCGGAGAGCGGGCGCTATCACCTCTACGTCTCCTATGCCTGCCCCTGGGCGCACCGGACGCTGATCTTCCGCGCGCTGAAGGGGCTGGAGCCGCACATCTCCGTCTCCGTCGTCGATCCGGACATGCTCTCGGAGGGTTGGACGCTGGAGGGCGCCTTCCCCGGCGCGACGGGCGATACGCTCCTCGGCAAGCGGCGGCTCCACGAGGTCTATAC
>JAUHWJ010000063.1 GCA_030424705.1 Alphaproteobacteria bacterium
CCCGGCGCCTTCGGCCCCGGGGGCTACGTCAGGATCAATCGCCGGCGCGGCTGACGCAGCGTCTGCGGCGGCCGCTTGGATCTGCCGCGGCGCGGGGCCTGCGCCGACGAACGGACCGGCCGCCGCCGCAGCGCGCTCCTGCCGCTGCGGGAGGCCGGGGGAGGGCGCGTCCGCGGGCATCCGCTCCGGCTCGTCGACTGCGCCGGCGGAAGGCGCGTCGGAAAGCCCGACTGCACGCTCCGGCCGCAGCGTCGCGCTGGCGTTCTGGGCCCCCCGCTCGCCGGAAACGGATTCCGGATTCGACGGGGCAGAGCCGATTGCGCCGGTCTGGGTGGGCGCGGCGGCGACAGCGACAGCGTCCGCGGCGATCGCTCCGGCGTCGATGGGTGTATCCGCAGGCGCTTCGTCCGCCGGCGGCGAGAGATCCGGGACGCCCGTCGTCAGGGCGTTGGCGACCTCGACCTGCGGCCCGATGCCGCCTTCCGGTCCGGACTGGGCGCCTTCCGGGCCTTGGGCGGCGCCGGCGACAGCCCGCGCGCCGGCGGCGCCCGCCGTCGTTCCGGACGCGGCCGCCGTCTTTTCCGGCTTCCCCGGCCCGCCATCCGTCCTCGCCTCGTCTGCGGCGTCGAAAGCTGCGGCGAAGCCGCCGCCCGTCTCGTCGCCCTTCTCGCCCGATCCGGCGGCCTCGGACCCGGCGCCCTCGGCGCGGGCCTTTCCTGCAGCGCCCCCGGCGGCTGCCTTGCCGCCGCTCGCCGGCATGGAGATGATCTCGCCCTGGAACACGTCGCGTCTCCGTTCTGGTTCGCGCGTGCGATAATGGCGGGAGAATCTTACCATTCGTTTACGCGGACGCGTCATGATCTCCGCAAGGTTCAGGAGACTTGAGATGGATGTCCCCATGATCGGCGCGCCCGCGCCCGCAATGAAAGCCGCCGCGCCCGCCGGGCGGCCCGACCCGCTGCGCCCCGACCCTCTGCGCGAGGCGGCGACGCGGTTCGAGGCCGTGTTCCTTGCGGAGATGTTCGCGCATGCCGGCCTCGGCGCCGCGCAGCAGGCGAATGGCGGCGGGCCGGGGGAGGAGGCCTTCTCGGGCATGCTCGCGCGGGAATGGGCGGAATCGGTGGCGAAGCAGGGCGGGATCGGGCTTTCCGAGCGCATCTACCAAGCCTTGCTGACGCGGGAGGGCGGGGATGCTTGATTCGATGCGCTGGCGCTATCGCCTGTCCGAGGCGCGCGCCTTTCTCCAGACGGAGCGCGACCTTCTCGTGAAAGGCCGCGCGGCGGAGCTCGCCGGGCTCGCCGCGCGGCGCAGGCTGGTCGCCGAGAGCCTTGCGGAGATGCCCGCCTCTGTCGCGGAGACGAACCAGGCCGCCGTGCGGGAGATCGCAGAGTCGGCCCGGCGCAACCAGCGGCTCCTGCGGGCCTGGCTCGACGGCGCGGCGGAAGCGGTGCGGCGGCTGAGAGCGATCGATGAGAGCCGCGCGCGGATCGGCGCCTACCGCCCCGACGGCACGCGGCTTGCCGGCGCCGCCGCCGCGCCCACGACCGAGCGTCGCGCCTGATTCCCTATTCCGGCTCCCCGGCGTAAATCTTCCTCACGTCGCAGGGCGCGACGCGGAGGATGTTCGTCGTTCCGGGGACGTTGAAGGGCACGCCCGCCGTCACCACGATGAAATCCGCCTCCGTCGCGAACCCGTCGCGAAGCGCAACGCGCGCCGCGCTGACGACCGCGAGCTTGAAGCGCTCCACCTCCTCCGTCACCGCGCAATGCAGCCCCCAGACGAGCGCGAGCTTGCGCGCCGTGGCGCGAAACGGCGTGAGAGCGAGGATCGGCACGAAGGGCCGCTCCCGCGCCATCAGGAGTGCGGTGGCGCCCGAATGCGTGAAGCAGCAGATCGCCTTCACATCCGTCGTCTCCGCCACTTCCCGCGCCGCGGCGGTGATCGCGGTCGCCACCGCGTCGCCGGAGGCGGTGCGGGAGCGGCTGATGATCTCCCGCCAGGTCGGGTCGGATTCGACGGCGAGGGCGACGGCGTTCATCATCGTCACCGCCTCGACGGGGAAGCTCCCCGCCGCGCTCTCGGCCGAGAGCATCACGGCGTCCGCCCCCTCGTAGATCGCCTGCGCGACGTCGGAGACCTCGGCCCGCGTCGGCACCGGGCTCTCGATCATGCTCTCGAGCATCTGTGTGGCGACGATCACCGGCTTTCCGGCGGCGCGGCAGCGGCGCACGATGCGCTTCTGGAGCGGCGGAACGGTGGAGACGGGAAGCTCGACGCCGAGGTCGCCGCGGGCGACCATGATCCCGTCGGAGACGTCGATGATCGCGTCGAGGTCCTTCAGCGCGGCGGGCTTCTCGATCTTGGCGAGGACAAGCGCCCGCCCCTTGGCAAGCGCCACCGCCTCCTCCACGTCGGCCGCGCGCTGGACGAAGGAGAGGCCGAGCCAGTCCACCCCCAGATTGCAGACGAATTCGAGGTCCGCCCGGTCCTTCTCCGAAAGCGCGGCGACGGGCAGGACGACATCGGGCACGTTGACGCCCTTGCGGTCCGAAATCTCGCCGCCGACCACGACCTCGCATTGCGCATGCGCCTCGTCGCAGGAGACGACCTTGAGCCGGATCTTCCCGTCATTGACGAGGAGGGTGGAGCCCGCCTCCAGCGCCTTGAAGATCTCGGGGTGCGGCAGGCGCACCCGCGTCGCGTCCCCCGTCGCCTCGTCTAGGTCGAGGCGGAAGGGCGCGCCCTCCTCCAGCACGACGGGCCCGCCGCCGAAGGTCCCGACCCGGAGCTTCGGGCCCTGAAGGTCCGCGAGGATGCCGATCGGCCGGCCGATCTCGTGCTCCACCTCGCGGATGATGGCGTGGCGCTTCGCCACGTCCTCGTGGCTCCCGTGGCTCATGTTGAGGCGGAAGACGTCCGCCCCCGCCTCGTGGAGGGCCTTGATCGTGTCGCGGTCGGAGGAGGCGGGGCCGAGCGTGGCGACGATTTTCACGTTTCGGTTGCGGCGCATGGCCCGATCTCCCGTCGTCACTGGCTCTTCGCCGCTCTTACAACCCGCCGCGGCGCTTATCCACCCTCTCCTTGTGACAAGTCGGCGTTACAAGACGGGCGCGCGGCGTTGATCGGCGCCGCGCCGAAGGCTATGGGGCGACCATGGACAATCCTCCTTTCGAAATCCTTGGCGAAGGCCGCCCGCCGGCCTGGCTCGTGCTCTGCGACCATGCGTCGAACCGCGTGCCGCCGGACGTGGCGGGCGGCGATCTCGGCCTCCCTGCGGAGGACATGGCGCGCCACATCGCCTGGGATGTCGGCGCGCGGGGCGTCGCGGCGGCGCTGGCCGAGGCGCTCGACGCGCCGATGATCGCCACCCGCTTCTCCCGCCTCGTCATCGACCCGAACCGGGGGGAGGACGACCCGACGCTCCTGATGAAGCTCTATGACGGCTCCATCATCCCCGGAAACCGCGCCGCGGACGCGGCGGAGCGGGAGCGGCGGCTGGCGCGCTTCCACCGGCCCTATCATACGGCGCTGGAGCGGATGATCGACGCCGCGCTGGCGAAGGGCGTCGCGCCCCGGCTCCTCTCCATCCATTCCTTCACGCCGCAGCTCCGCGGCCGCCCCCGCCGCCCCTGGGAGATTGGCTTGCTCTGGGACCGGGACGAGCGCCTCTTCCGCCCTCTCTATGACCGGCTCCTGGACGAGCCGGGGCTGACGGTGGGGGACAACGAGCCCTATTCCGGGCAGCTCCGGGGCGACACGATGTTCCGGCACGGGACGGAACGGGGGCTGGAACATCTCCTGATCGAGGTCCGGAACGACCTGATAGAGGAGGAGGCGGATCAGGTCCGCTGGGGCCGCGATCTCGCCCGCTGGATCGTCGAGGCGCTGGACCGGAGGCCGCCCGGCGCCTAAGTCCCTTCCGAACAGGGAGGACATGATGGACGACCGGACCCGCATCGAACTCGAAGCCGCCGCCTTCCGCCGCCTGCGCGACCATCTCCGGGAGCGGACGGACGTGCAGAACATCGACATGATGAACCTCGCCGGCTTCTGCCGGAACTGCCTCTCCCGCTGGTGGGAGGAGGCCGCGAAGGAGAGGGGCGTCGAGGTCACGCGCGAGGCGGCGCGGGAGGAATTCTACGGCGAGCCCTATGACGAATGGCGCGCGAAGCACCAGACGGAGGCGAGCGCGGAGCAGAAGGCCGCCTTCGCGAAGGCGCACGGCTGAGGGCCGTTCCGGCACCGTCCGAAGAGACCCCCTGCGCGGGACCGGGGGGAAGAATCGTGTATGTCACAAAACTGTCGTAAATGAGAATATCTCACTAAATCAGATATATGACCCCTCTGCACACTGTGAGCACACACCCGCGCCAAGGGCGGCGAGGGCGAGCGCTCAGGCCCAGTCCGCCCATTTTCCGTGAAAGCAGCAGCGCCCGATCCGTCGCCGCGCGCCGCCGGGCCAGAGCGTGAGGTCGAGCGCGGCGGAGCCCCGCTCGCCGTCCGGCTCCATCTTCAGGCGGGCGAGCGGGCGGGCCTCCGTCGCCCGCGCGCCCGCCGCCGTCATCGCGGCGTCGATGGCTGCGCGGGTCTCCGCCGGCATGTAGTCCCACATGATAGAATGCATGAGGAGCCGCAGCCGCCCCTCCGGCTGCGGCGCCGAGAGGCGGCCGGGCAGCCAGGCGGCGGCGTCCCCCCGCTCAACGCGCCACGGTGTCGCGGCGAGGGCGGCGAGCGCGGCCTCCGCCCGGACGATCCGCGCATGCTGGTCCGGCCAGAGATACGCGATGAGCGGGGAGGGCCGCGCCGCCGGGTCTATGGGCGCGAGGTCCGCGCCCGCGCGCGCCGCGATGCGGAGCGGGGCGCCGGGGTCCGGCGCGTTCCCGCGCCATTCGCAATCGATCCGCGGCCCGGCCCCCGCCCGCCGCCCTGCGGTGCCGAACTCGTAGGCGTAGAGGTCGGGGATCAGGTTGAGCCCCGCCGACGCCCCGATCTCCAGCAGCTCGATCTCCATCCCCGTCTCCGCCGCCGCGATCAGCAGCCCGCCGATCAGCGCGCCGGAGCGCGCGGGCTCGTTGGTCTGCGGCGGCAGGTCGAGCATCGGGGCGAGGAAGGCGTCGCCCGCGCGGATCGCCTCCGCAAGGAGGGCGGGGGAGGGCGCCTCGCCCGCCGCATAGGCTTCCGCCAGCGCCGGGGCGCGGCCCGACCGGGCGAGCGCATGGAACGCGCCCGCGGCCCGAAGCGCCACGCGGTCGGCCAGCGGGTCCCCCGTCCACGCCCGCAGCCGCTCCGAAAAGGCTGCCCCGTCAGGCAGCGCGCCGGGCAGACGGGTCAGCAGGTCCGCCGTGAAGGGCGAGCCAAGGCCGCGGCAGGATTTCGCCTGATCGAGGAAATGGGCTTCGACCTCCGGCCTCATGGCGCATTCGCCGTGAAATGGATGCGGTCGAACCGGGCGCGTAGCGCGCGCGTCTCCGCCGCGAGCGCGGCCGGCTCCTCCGTCTCCAGCGCCCGCGCGAGAAGCGCGGCGATCTCCGGAACATCCCCCTCCGTCACGCCCCAGCGCGCCAGCTCCGGCGTCCCGAGCCGCAGGCCGTTCATCTCGCCCTCGGCGGGCGGCAGCGGCAGGCCGATGCCGCAGGCGAGGAAGCCCGCGGGCCGGATATGGCGGGAGGCCGCCTGCCCGCCGCCCCAGCGCGCCGCCTCCACCGCGAACTGGTGCGAGGCGGTGAAGCCCCGCGCCGCGCCATGAACCGGCAGACCGGCCGCGGCGAGCCGCTCCGCCATCGCCCGCGCCAGCGCGACCATCCGCGCAGCGAAGGCGGCGCCCTCCGCCTTCCAGTCCGCCAGCGTGACGGCGAGCGCGGCGGCGCGCCCGGCGTCGGAATTCGCCGTGAGGCCGGGGAAGGCCACCGCGTCGAGCCGCGCCGCGACCTCCGCGTCGTTCGTGACGATCAGCCCGCCCGGCGGGCCGGCGAGGCTCTTGTAGGTGCTCATCGTCATCAGATGCGCGCCCTCGTCGAGCGGGTTGGGCCAGGCGCCGCCCGCGATGATCCCGCATTGATGCGCCGCGTCGAAGAGGAGCCAGGCGCCGACCTCCTCCGCGATCTCCCGCGCTTTCGCCACGGCATGCGGAAAGAGGTTGAGCGAGCCGCCGAGCGTGATGATCCGCGGCCGAACCTCCCGCGCCAGCCGCGCCAGCGCATCGACATCCACGGTATAGCCCGCCGCGTCCACCGGCGCGGGAACGGTTCGGAGCCCGAAGAGCCCGGCGCATCCCGCCGCATGATGGGTGACATGGCCGCCGATCTCCGGCGGCGGGGCGATGATCGCGTCGCCCGCCCGCGCCAGCGCCATGAACCCGGCGAGATTCGCCATCGCGCCGGAAAGCGGCCTGATCTCCGCGAAGCGGGCCCTGAATACCGCGCAGGCGAGCGCGGCGGCGATGGTCTCGATCTCCTCGATCGCCTCCAGCCCCGTCTCGTACTTCTCGCCCGGATGCCCGAGCGAGGGGCGGGGGCCGAGCCCGGCGGCGAGCATCGCCTCCGCCTTCGGGTTCATAGCGTTCGTCGCCGGGTTGAGGTTGAAGCACTCCCGCTCGTGAATCTCCCGGCTCCGCGCCGCAAGGTCCGCGACGCGCCCCGCCACCGCGCCCGGCGCCAGCGCATCGGCCGCGGCGGCGAGGGCGGCGAAGCGGGCGCGGGCGGGGGCGCTCATCCAGGGGCCGGGTTCGGGCTTGCTCATGTCTCTCTCCTTTCGAAGGAGGGAACGCCGGCGCGAATGGGGAGCGCAAACCAGTTCTCTTGCGAATCCGGCGTAGAAAAACTACCCCTTCCCGATGTCCCTCTCCCCGCCCCGCGGCTCCGGCCTGCCGCTCACCGCGCTCCGCGCCTTCGAGGCGGCGGCGCGGCTCGGCGGCTTCGCGGCGGCGGCGGAGGAGCTTTCGGTCAGCCCCGGAGCGGTCGCGCAGCAGGTAAAGGCGCTGGAGGCGGCGATCGGCGCGCCGCTTTTCGAGCGCCGGGCGCAGGGCGTCGCGCCGACGCCGCTCGGCGCGGAGGCGGCGCGGGGCTTTACCGCGGCCTTCGACGCGCTCGGGGCGGCGGCGGCGCGGCTCCGGGCCGGGGCCGGGCCGCGCGCCGCGCGCATCGCCGCGCTCCCCGCCCTCGCCCAGCTCTGGCTCTCCCCGCGCCTTCCCGCGCTCCGAGCGGCGATGCCCGGCATCGCGCTCTCCGTCACCGCGCTGGAGCGGGCGCCGAACCTCCTGCGCGAGCCTTTCGATCTCGCGCTCTTCTATGAACCCGCGGAGGGCGCGGCGCGCTCGCTCGATCTCGGGCCGGACGTGATCTTCCCCGTCGCGGCCCCCTCCGTCGCCCGCCGCCTCCGCCGCCCTGCCGACCTCGCGCGGGAGGCGCTGCTGACGGACGCCGCATGGCCGGGGGACTGGGCGCTCTGGGCCGAAATCGCGCCCGGCGCGCCGCGCCGGCCGCCCGCGGGGCCGGTCCATTCCCTCTATGCGCTCGCGGTGGAGGAGGCGGCTTCCGGCGGCGGCGTGCTGATCGGCCATTCCCATCTCGTGAGGGCCGCGATCAAGGCGGGCCGCCTCGTCGCCCCCTTCCCGGAGCGGCGCGCCCTGCCGCGGCGGCTCACGCTCAGCCTCTCGCCCGCCGCTGAGGGCGGGCCGGCGGCCCGCGCCGCCGCCATGCTCGCGGCGTGAGGCGCGATGGACATGTTGACCGGACTACGGGCTCCCTGCGGCATCACAAACGACAAGGGCGCCCCGGTCGGCGCCGCCAAGAACGCATCGACGGAACAATCGAAGGCGACGCGAGTGACAAGCATCCCTGAAGCGCGTGCGCGCAACCAGCGTCGCGCGCCCTCTGGCGGCGCGCAGCCAAGGCGTCAGGCGCTATGATGCGCGCAATGATCGCCGACGCGCCCGGCGCCGCGCTCCGCGACGGCGCGCTGCCCCGCCCGGAGCCGCGGGAGGGCGAGGCGCTGATCCGCATCCGCGCCGCGGGCGTCAACTTCGCGGACACGCTGATGGTGAAGGGCCGTTATCA
>JAUHWJ010000064.1 GCA_030424705.1 Alphaproteobacteria bacterium
AAGCGGAGGGCGGAGGCGAGATCGTCCTCGCCCTCCGCGGGATCACCAAGCGCTTCGGCCCGACCCTCGCCAACGACCGGATCGACCTGACGCTCCGGCGCGGCGAGGCCGTGGCCCTCCTGGGCGAGAACGGGGCGGGCAAGACGACGCTGATGAACATCCTCTTCGGTCAGTATTCGGCCGACGAGGGAACGGTGGAGGTCTTCGGCAGCCCGCTCCCGCCCGGCCGGCCGCGCGCCGCGCTGGAGGCCGGCGTCGGCATGGTGCACCAGCATTTCACGCTGGCGGAGAACCTGACGGTGCTCGAGAACATCCTCCTCGGCGCCGCGCCGCTTACCGGCCTCTCGCTCGGGCGGGGCGCGGCGCGGGCCCGCCTCGCCGCGCTCTCCGCCGAATACGGGCTGAAGGTGGAGCCGGACGCCCGCGTCGCCGCGCTCACCGTGGGGGAGCGGCAGCGCGTCGAGATCCTTAAGGCGCTCTGGCGCGACGCCCGCATCCTTATCCTCGACGAGCCGACCGCCGTGCTGACCCCGCAGGAGGCGGAGGCGCTCTTCGCCACGCTCCGCCGGGCGGCGGCGAAGGGGCTCTCCCTCGTCTTCATCAGCCACAAGCTGCATGAGGTCATGGCCGTCGCGAACCGCGTCGTCGTCCTGCGCCGCGGCCGCGTCGCCGGGGCGGCGCGCGTGGCGGAGACGGATGCGCGCCGCCTCGCCGCGATGATGGTCGGCGCGGAGGTGGAGCGGCCTGTCCCCGCCCCGCGCGCGCCGGGCGCGCCGCTGCTCTCTATCGACAAGGTCTCGACGCCGCCCTCGGGCGCGCGGCCCGGCCTCCGCCGCGTCTCGCTCGACCTGAAGGCGGGAACGATCACAGGCCTCGCCGGCGTCTCCGGCAACGGCCAGGCCGCGCTCGCCGCGCTCGTCGCCGGCGCCGCTCGCCCGGCAGAGGGGCGCATCCTGCTGGAAGGCGGGCGGGAGGCGGGGCCCGGCTGGTCCCCACGCGCCGCCCTCCGCGAGGGCGTCGGCCGCGTGCCGGAGGACCGGAAACGGGAAGGCGTCGTCGCCGATTTCACGCTCTCGGAGAACGCGATGCTGGAGGAATACCGCGCCGCCCCGTTCTCCCGCCTCGGCTGGCTGAGCCGCCGCGCGGCGCGGGCGCGGGCGGAGGCGCTGATCGCGGAGCATGACATCCGCTGCCCCGGCCCGGAGGCGCGCATCCGCCTTCTTTCCGGCGGAAACATGCAGAAGCTGATCCTCGGCCGCGCGCTCGCCCCCGGCCCGCGCGTGATCCTGGCGGACCAGCCGGCGCGCGGGCTCGATGTCGGCGCGATCCTTCTGATCTCGGAAGACCTCGACGAGGTGATGAGCCTTTCCGACGTCATCCACGTCATTTCCGAGGGCCGGCTCTCGCCCCCCTTCGCGCGCGGGGAGATGAGCGCCCAGGCGCTCGGGCTCCGGATGGCGGGGGAGGGCTTCTCCGATGCGGCTTGAGCCGATCCCGGCGCCCGGCCCGGCCCGCCGTTTCGGCCTGCCTGCCCTTGCGCTCGCCGCGACGGCGGCGCTCGGCTCGCTCCTCGCTTTGATCGCGGGGGCGGAGCCTTTCGGCGTGCTGGGGCTCATCGCGAAAGGCGCCTTCGGCTCGAAGTTCGCGCTCCTCGAGACGCTGAACCGCGCCACGCCGCTGATCTTCACCGGCCTTGCCGTCGCAGTCGCCTTCCGCGCCCGGCTCTGGAACATCGGGGCGGAGGCGCAGCTCTATGCCGGCGCGCTGATGGCGGTGCTGATCGGGGCGGGAACGCCAGCCCTTTCCGGCCCGCTCCTCCTCCCCTTCATGGCGCTCGCCGCGATGCTCGCCGGCGCGCTCCTCCTCCTCGGCCCCGCCCTCCTCAAGACGCGGCTCGGCGTGGACGAGGTGGTGACGACGCTCCTCCTCAACTTCATCATGCTTCTTTTCGTCTCCATGCTGCTCGAAGGCCCGCTGAAGGACCCGTTGGGAATGGGCTGGCCGAAATCCGAGGCGCTGGCGCGGGAGGCGCGGCTGCCGCGGATCGTGGAGGGATTGCGCCTCCACTGGGGCTTCGGCCTCGCGCTCATCGCGGCGCTGCTCGTCTGGCTCCTCCAGTCGCGCACGACGCTCGGCTTCGAGATGCGGGCAGTGGGGGAGAATCCGGCCGCCGCCCGCTATGCCGGGATGCCGGTGGAGCGGACCATCGCGCTCACCGCGCTGCTCTCCGGCGGGCTCGCCGCGCTCGCGGGCTTTTCCGAGGTCTCGGGCCTCAAGGGCAACCTGACGCTCGATCTCTCGCCCGGCTTCGGCTACGCGGGCGTGATCGTCGCGATGCTGGCGCTCCTGCATCCGCTCGGCGTCGTCCTCTCCGCGCTCTTCGTCGCCGGGGTCTTCGTCGGGGCGGACAGCATGAGCCGCGCGGCGGGCGTGCCGACCTATATCGCGGACATCCTCCTCGCCGCCGCGCTCCTCTTCATGTCGCTGGCGATCCTGCTCACCCGGTTCCGCGTGGCGAGGGATTGATGGAGATTCTCGACATCCTCCTCTCGGCGACCTTCTGGGCCGCCGCCGTTCGCATCGCCACGCCGCTGATCTTCGCGACGATGGGGGAACTGATCTGCGAACGGGCCGGGGTGCTCAATCTCGGGATCGAGGGGATCATGGCGATGGGCGCCTTCACCGGCTGGATCACGGTCTATGCGGGCGCCGATCTCTGGGTCGGGGTCGGGGCGGCGATGCTGTCGGGCATGCTCTTCGGGCTCCTTCACGGCGTGCTGACCGCGCCTTTCGGGCTCTCGCAGCATGTGGTCGGGCTCGGAATCACGCTTCTCGCCTCCGCCGTCGCCGCCTTCGCCTATCGCGTCTCCCTGCCGGAGGTGACGAACCCGCCGAAGATCGAACCCTTCCAGCCGGTCGCGCCCGCTCTGGCCGATTTCCCGATCCTCGGCCCCGCGCTCTTCGCGCAGACGCCGCTGACCTGGGCGGCCTTCGCCGTCGCCGGGCTCACCGCCTTCGTCCTCTGGCGCACGCCGCTCGGCCTCGCCGTCCGCGCGGCTGGGGAGAGCCCCGAGGCGGTGGCGGCGCAGGGGCTTTCCGTCAACGGGCTCAGGATCGGGGCGGTGATGGTCGGCTCCGGGCTGATGGCGGTGGGGGGCGCCTTCCTCACGCTCTCCGCCTTCTCCTCCTTCTTCTTTGAGATGGTGAACGGGCGCGGCTGGGTCTGCATCGCGCTCGTCGTCTTCGGGGCCTGGCGGCCGGGCAAGGCGCTGCTCGGCGCGCTCCTCTTCGCGGCCTTCGACGCGCTGCAGGTCCGGCTCCAGCAAACGCCGATGGGGGCGGACATCCCCTATGAGATCTTCCTTATGGCGCCCTATGCGCTCTCCATCCTCGCGCTCGTCGTGATGTCCCGCCGCGCGGCGGCGCCGGCGGCGCTCATGATCCCCTGGCGGAAAGGCGAACGATGAGCTTCGATCTCGTGGTGAAGGGCGGCGTCCTGCCGGACGGGCGGCGCGCCGATATCGGCGTAAAGGCGGGCCGCATCGCCGCCGTGGAGCCGCTGCCCGAGGCGGTGGAGGCAGGGCGGGTGATCGATGCGGCGGGGGACCTGATCTCCCCGCCCTTCGTCGACCCGCATTTCCACATGGACGCGACGCTCTCCTACGGCACGCCGCGGGTGAACGCCTCCGGCACGCTGCTGGAGGCGATCGACCTCTGGGGCGAGCTCCGCGCCGTCGCGACGGCGGAGGAGATGGCGGCGCGGGCGCTCGAATATTGCGACTGGGCGGCGGCGATGGGTGTGCTCGCAATCCGCACCCATGTGGACGTGACGGACCCGCGCCTCGCCGGCGCGGAGGCGCTGCTCTCTGTACGCGAGGCGACGAAGGATTGGCTCGACCTCCAGCTCGTCGCCTTCCCGCAGGACGGGCTCTATCGCGCCCACGGCGCGCGGGAGAATCTTCTCCGCGCGCTCGACATGGGCGTGGATGTGGTGGGCGGCATCCCGCATTTCGAGCGGACGATGCAGGAAGGGGCGGAGAGCCTCGCCGATCTCTGCCGCATCGCGGCTGAGCGCGGCCTGCCCGTCGACATCCATTGCGACGAGACGGACGACCCGATGTCCCGCCATGTCGAGACGCTGGCGCGGGAGGCGCTGCGTCACGGCCTCGGCGCGCGGGCGACGGGCTCGCACCTCACCTCGATGCATTCGATGGACAATTATTACGTCTCGAAACTCCTGCCGCTCATCGCCGAATCCGGCATGAACGCCATCGCCAACCCGCTCATCAACATCACCCTTCAGGGACGGCATGACACCTTCCCGAAGCGCCGCGGCATGACGCGGGTGAAGGAGATGCAGGCGCTGGGGATTCCGGTCGGCTGGGGGCAGGATTGCGTGCGCGACCCCTGGTATCCGCTCGGCGCGGCGGACATGTTGGACGTCGCCTCGATGGGCCTCCATGTCGCGCAGATGACCCATCCGGCGGAAATGGCCCGCGCCTTCACCATGGCGACGGAGACGAACGCCGCGATCATCGGGATAGACGATTGGGGCCTCCGCCCCGGCGCCCGCGCCTCCTTCGTCGTGCTCGATGCGGGCAACCCCGTTGAGGCGCTGCGGCTCAAGCCGGCGCGACTCTTCGTCGTGTCGAACGGCGCCGTGATCGCGGAGAGCCCGCGCGGGGCGGCGCGGCTTTCGCTGCCGGGGCGGCCGGAGCGCGTTTCGCGACGATTTTCTGATTAGATAACTATATCAGAGAGATAAGGGGTCTGCTCACTGTGAGCAGGCCTCACCCGACGGCGGCGCGCGGGTTCCGCTTCACATCGCAGACGGGGCATCCTTTCCGCTTCTCGACCTCGAAAGTGCGGCTCTCGCCGTCGAGCGCGTTGTAGACGAGCAGCCGCCCTTTCAGCGGCCGGCCTGCGAGGGCGATGTCCTTGATCGCCTCCACCGCGATCATCGAACCCATCACCCCTGCGAGCGGGCCGAGCACGCCCCCCGCCGCGCAGGAAAGCGCCTGCCCCTCCCGCGGCGGTTCCGGGAAGACGCAGGCATAACAGGGTTCGTCCTCCCAGGGCTTGAAGACGGAGACCTGCCCTTCCCATTGCGTGATCGCGGCGGAGATCAGCGTCGCCCCCCGCGCGACGCAGGCGCGGTTGAGGATGTAGCGCGTCTCGATATTGTCCGACCCGTCGATGATGAGGCGATAGGGCTTGATCAGCGCCTCCGCATTCTCCTCCGTCACCCGCGTCCTGTGGGCGCGGACGACGACATGCGGGTTCAGCGCATGCATAGCGCCCTTCGCGCTCTCCACCTTCGGTGCGCCGACGCGGGCTGTGGCGTGGATGATCTGCCGCTGCAGGTTGGAGAGGGAGACGACGTCGTCATCCACGATCCCGATCGTGCCGACCCCGGCGGCGGCGAGATAGATGAGCGCGGGCGAGCCGAGGCCGCCGGCGCCGACGACGAGCACCTTCGCCCCCTGAAGCCGGCGCTGCCCGGGGCCGCCGATCTCCCTCATGATGATGTGCCGGGCGTATCGCTCCAGCTCCCCGGCCGTGAAGGTCTCGCTCATCGGCGGCTCCGCGTCTCGCCCTCTATCCGCCCATATAGCGCCGTCGCGGCGCGGGCGCCATGCGCCGTTAACCCTTTGTCAGTCCATCAGCGCCTTCAGCGGCGTCGCCGGGTCCGCCGCCCGCTCCGGCGCGGGGCTCTTTCCCACCTCGATCAGCCGCTTCGCGGTCATGTAGGCGCGCGGGTCGTTCATCGCGTCGACCGCCAGAAGTCTCTCGCCGCGATAATACCAGACGGAGCGCGCCGCCCCCTCGCCCGGCCGCGTCACGACGCGATCATGCCCGAGATTGAGCCCGGCGATCTGCAGCTTCACGTCATATTGATCGGACCAGAACCACGGGGACGGGCGATAGGGCGCGCCGGCCCCGATCATGGAGGCCGCCGCGGCCTCCGCCTGGTCGATGGCGTTCTGCACGCTTTCGAGCCGGATGCGCCCGCCTTCCCAAAGCAGGGAGGCGCAATCCCCGGCCGCGAAGATCGCTGGGTCCGACGTGGCGCAGGTCTCGTCCGTCTCGATCCCGTTCCCGACCGTGAGCCCCGCCTCCGCCGCCAGCTCCTGATTGGGCAGGACGCCGATGCCGACCACGACGAGATCGACATCGAGCGTCTCGCCGGTCGCGAGCCGGGCGCGCACGACCCTTCCTCCCTCGCCCTCCAGCCGGTCGAGCCCGACCCCTTCGCGGATGTCGACGCCGTGGGCGCGGTGGAGTTCGCGGAAATAGTCCGCGGTCTCCGCCGCGGCGACGCGCTGCAGGATGCGCGGCGCAAGCTCGATCAGCGTGACGCGGAGGCCCTTCGCCGCGGCCACCGCCGCCGCCTCGAGCCCGATATAGCCGCCGCCGACGATCAGGAGGCGCGCGCCCTCCCGGAAATCCGGCGCCATCCGGTCGACATCCGCGAGGCTGCGGACGGCGTGGACGCCGCCGAGCGCGCCCCCTGCCGCCTCCGACAGGAGCCGCGGGCGCGAGCCGGTTGTGAGCGCGAGCCGGTCATAAGGCAGGCGCCGCCCGTCCGAGAGTGCGACGGCCTTGCCCACCCGGTCGATCGAGACGACGGCGACGCCGGTCAGAAGGTCGATCCCCTGTTCGGGGTAGAAGTCCGGCGGGCGCAGGAAGAGCCGCTCCGCCGCCATCTCGCCCAGCAGATATTTCTTCGAGAGCGGCGGGCGCTGATAGGGCGGCGCCGGCTCCTCCCCGATCAGCGTCACCGGCCCGCTATGGCCGAGCGCGCGGAGCTTCGCAGCGAGCGCGGCGCCCGCCTGCCCGGCGCCGACGATGACGATCCGCTCATCCATCCTCATCTCCCGCTTCCGCCAGCGCCGCTTCCGGCCCCTTGTCGAACACCGCGTTGCCGAACCGCGCGAGGATCCGCGACAGGGCGCGCATCCGCGGGCTCTCGATCTCCGTGAAGAGCGCGGCGTAATCCGGCCGCGTCTTCAACTCCACGATCTTCTCCCTGTGCCAGGAGACGGCGCGCCGGTGCATCGCCGCAATCTCCGGATCCGCCATCAGCCGCGCGAACTCCGCCTTCGCCGCCGGCACATGGCGGAGGATCGAGCGCTCCTCGACCGCGTTGTGGTTCATGCGGAACCAGTAGGCGAGGCCTTGGTCCCGGTCCACATGGTTCACGCGCCCCCGGTCCCGCTTCACGAGGAAGCTCTCCGCAGAGCGGACGGCGTAATGGTTTAGCGTGACGAGCCCGTATCCCGCCGTCCGCGGCGTCGCGCGCCACCCGGCCTTCAGATAGCTCTCGGGGAGCGGCGCGCCAGAGCTGGCGATCCAGCGGATCTCCGCGACTCGTTCCGGGTCCGGCGCCTTGGGGCGGTGGACATCGAGCTTCGCGAAGGCGCCGTCATTGCGGAAGGCGGTCTTGAAGCCCCAAGCCTGATGCGGCTTGTTCGCCCGCTCATGCGCCGCGAAGAGATGCCGCTCCGTCACGAACTCGTCCTCGTATGCGGAGACGAAGCCGCTTCCGAAGAGCCGCCAGATCATCGAGATCGCGGTCGCCTCCGGCGCGGCGTCCAGGAGGTCCTGGAAGCGCCCGGCGCCGACATGGATGTTGACGAACTCGTCGCAATCCATCGGGAGCACCCAGTCCGCCTCGGCGAAGACGGGCCGCTTCGGCGCATCCGAGAGGGCGGCGTGCTGCGGGCGCTTGTTCTTCATGTCGCGGAACGGGTTCTCCCGATGCTCGGAGACGATCCCCTTCCGCGCGAGGAGGGCGTGGAACTCGTCCGTCCCGTCCTCGCAATCGTTGGTGTAGACGAGGAAATCCGTCACGCCGACGACGGCGCGGTGATAGGCGATCCATTCGAGGAGGAAGGGCCCCTCGTTCTTCATCGTGGTCACGATGAGGACGCGCCCGGCGGGGGCGGCCCGGCGCGGCGTAGGGGCGGGCGCCGGCGGCGCCCAGCGCGGAT
>JAUHWJ010000065.1 GCA_030424705.1 Alphaproteobacteria bacterium
GAGGGCGGGTTCACGGTCAAGCCGCTCACGGTGGTCGGCCCGGCGAACGGGCGGAAGGGGACGGAGGTGCGCTTCCTCGCCTCGCCCGAGACCTTCACGAACATCGAATACAGCTTCAAGACGCTGGAGCACCGGCTGCGCGAGCTCGCCTTCCTCAATTCCGGCGTCCGCATCACGCTCCGCGACGAGCGCTCGGCCGAGCCGGTCGAGGAGACGATGGTCTATGAGGGCGGAGTGCGGGAGTTCGTGAAATATCTCGACCGCTCTAAGAGCCCGCTGATCCGCGAGCCGATCTATGTGAACGGGGAGCGGGACGGGATCGGCGTCGAGGTCGCGATGTGGTGGAACGACAGCTACCACGAGAACGTGCTGCCCTTCACCAACAACATCCCGCAGCGGGACGGGGGCACGCATCTCGCCGGCTATCGCGGCGCGCTGACGCGGACGATCAACGCCTATGCGACGGCTGCGCTTTCCAAGAAGGACAAGGTGACGCTCTCGGGCGACGACGCGCGGGAGGGGCTCACCTGCGTGCTTTCGGTGAAGGTGCCGGACCCGAAATTCTCCTCCCAGACGAAGGACAAGCTCGTCTCCTCCGAGGTGCGCCCCGCGGTCGAGAACCTGATGAACGAGAAGCTGGCCGAGTGGTTCGAGGAGAATCCGGGCGAGGCGAAGATCGTCGTCGGCAAGATCGTCGAGGCGGCGCTGGCGCGGGAGGCGGCGCGGAAGGCGCGGGAGCTGACGCGGCGGAAATCGGCGGTGGACGTCGCCTTCCTCGCCGGCAAGCTGAAGGACTGTTCGGAGAAGGACGCATCCAAGACGGAGCTCTTCCTCGTCGAGGGCGACAGCGCGGGCGGCTCCGCGACGCAAGGGCGGGACCGGGGGACGCAGGCGGTGCTGCCGCTCCGCGGCAAGATCCTCAACGTGGAGCGGGCGCGGTTCGACCGGATGCTTTCGAGCCAGGAGATCGGCAACCTCGTCATGGCGCTCGGCTGCGGGATCGGGCGGGACGAGTTCGACATCTCCAAGCTCCGCTACCACAAGATCGTGCTGATGACGGATGCGGACGTGGACGGCGCGCATATCCGCACGCTGCTCCTGACGTTCTTCTATCGGCAGATGCCGGAGCTGATCGAGGGCGGGTATCTCTACATCGCGCAGCCGCCGCTCTATAAGGTCGGGCGCGGGCGATCCGAGGTTTATCTCAAGGATCAGAAGGCCTTGGAGGATTATCTTGTCTCCGAAGGTCTGGAAGGCGTCAGCCTCCGGCTCGCCTCCGGCGCGCAGATCGGGGGGGAGGACCTCCGGCGCGTGGTGGAGGAGGCGCGGGCGGCGCGTTCGATCCTCAATTCCTTCCCGACGCATCTGCCGCGCTTCGTGCTGGAGCAGGCGGCCATCGCCGCCGTGTTCCGCCGCCGTCCGCGGGAGGAGGCGGAGGCCGGATGGTCGGGCCAGCTCCTGCGGCTCCCCGCGGGCGAGGCGGCGGCGCTTGTCGCCAAGCGGCTCGATTCCATCGCGCCGGAGACGGAGCAGGGCTGGACGGGCCGGGCCGCGCAGGATGGCGGCATGATCTTCGATCGCACGGTGCGCGGCGTGACCGAGACGCGGGTGATCGACGCCGCGGCCTGCCAGTCCGTCGAGGCGCGGCGGCTCGCGGCGCTGGAGGAGAGCCTCCACGAGATCTATGACCGCGCCGCGGTGCTGGAGCGGAAGGACCGCTCCTCCCCCGTTCGCGGGCCGCTGGAGTTGCTGGACCTCATCCTCGCGGAGGGGGAGAAGGGCCTCAGCCTCCAGCGCTACAAGGGCCTCGGGGAGATGAACCCGGACCAGCTCTGGGAGACGACGCTGGACCCGAACGCGCGCACGCTCCTCCAGGTGCGGGTGGACCATATCGACGAGGCGAACGAGATCTTCACGACGCTTATGGGCGATGTGGTCGAGCCGCGGCGGAAGTTCATCCAGGACAATGCGCTGAACGTGGCCAATCTCGACGTGTGAGGCGACGGGCGGCGTTCAGCCGCCCGCCTTCCGCGCCAGCGCCAGCGCCTCGCGCAGCGCCTCCCGGTCCCCGACATGGTTGGCGAGGATGAGGACGAGGCGGGCGTTCATCGCGGCGCTTTCGGCCTCGGTCAGCCCTTTGTGCGCGGCGAGGAGTTCGGCGTAGAAGCCATCGTGATCGGGCAGGTTCGGCGCGGTGACGAGGGCGGCCATGTCAGAGCCCCTTCGCGACGGCGAGGGCTGCGGCGCAATCTTCCGCCGTGGGGGCGAGCCAGCGGGCGGCGATGTGCTGGTCGGGGCGGATCAGGTAGACCGCCGAGGCCGCCTCCCCGAGATAGCGGCGGCGGAGCCAGCCCTCGGCGTCGAGCCTGAGGGAGGCCGCGCCCTCGATCTCCGGCGGGTCGCAATCCAGCCCGAGGAGCGTGAAGCCGCCCCCGAGGCGGGCGAGGAGCCAGCCGTTCCCCACGGGCGCGTCCGGGCAGGGGCGGCCCGGCGCCGTTCCGGCCGGGAGCGCGGATTCGTCCGGCCCGAGGAAGGGCGAGGGCGGATAGGCGCAGGGGAGCGAGAGCCGGCCGGAATTCACCATGCCCCGCGCGAAGGGCGCGTGGGCGGCGAGGGCGAGCACGGCGTCCCGGAAGGTCCGCTCGATCCCCGGAGCCGGGGTCATGAACTTCGTTGCGCGAGTGGAGTTGAGGATGTTCTCGTCGGCCCCGTGGCGGCGCTCCGCATCGTAGCTTTCGATCAGCGCCGCGCCCGCCTCCCCCTTCAGCACGGCGGCGAGCTTCCAGCCGATATTGTCCACGTCCTGCAGGCCGCCATTGCCGCCGCGCGCGCCGAAGGGCGAGACGACATGCGCACTGTCCCCCACGAAGACGACGCGGCCATGGGCGAAGCGCTCCAGTCGCCGGCACTGGAAGGTGTAGACCGACACCCAGTCCAGCGTGAAGGGCCGCCCCTCCACGACCTTCTCGATGCGGGGGATCACCTTTTCAGGCTTCTTCTCCTCCTCCGGGTCGGCGTCCCATCCGAGCTGGAGGTCGATACGGTAGATGTCGTCCGGCTGCTTGTGGAGGAGGGCGGACTGGCCGGGATGGAAGGTCGGCTCGAACCAGAACCAACGCTCCGAGGGGAAATCCGCCTTCATCACGATGTCGGCGATGAGGAACCGCTCCTCGAACAGCTCCCCTGCGAAGTCGAGCCCCATCATGCGGCGGATCGGGCTCCCGGCGCCGTCGCAGGCGAGGAGCCAGTCCGCCTCTATCCGGTAGGAGCCTTCCGGTGTTTCGACCGTCGCGACGGCGTGATCGTCGAAGCGCTCCACCGCGGTGACGCGGTTGCGGAAGCGGAGGTCGATGAGATCGGGGAAATCCCGGCACCGCTCCACGAGGTATTGCTCGACGTAATATTGCTGGAGGTTGATGAAGGCGGGCATCTTGTGCCCGCCCTCCGGCAGCAGGTCGAAGCGGAACACCTCCTCGTCCCGGTGGCGGGTGCGGCCGATCTTCCAGGTCACGCCCTTGGCGACCATGCGCTCGGCCACGCCGAGCCGGTCCAGTATCTCCAGTGAGCGCTTCGCCCAGCAGATCGCGCGGGAGCCGACGGAGACGACGTTGTTGTCGTCCAGCACCACGGAGGGAACGCCGCGGAGCGCGAGATCGACGGCCAGCGCGAGGCCGATCGGCCCTGCCCCGACGATCACGGCCGGCTTCCGCCCCTCCGTCATTCCACGGAGCGGAGGCGGCGTCACATAGGGAAATTCCTGGTAGTCGTAGGGCATGGCGGCGTGTCATCTTCCGGTTGATCGGCCGCGAAAACGCGGCAGGATCGTGCTTGTGGGGAGAGTGTCGGAGTATCGTTGCATTTGCAATGAAAAACACGGAACGAGACCGTCGCAACGCCGTCACGGAGCGATGCTAACAGCCGGAGCCAAGCGCGGAATCGCGCGACCGACCGAGGCCCGATACCCAGGGAGAACCCGATGAAAGACCACAATCTCAGCTTCGACGACTTCGACGAGCTGGTGAACCCGAAACCCGAGACCTGCGAGTTCGACGCAGTGGTGGAGCGCGCGCTCTCCCGCCGCGGCTTCCTCGGCGGCGTGCTCGCCTTCGGCGGCGCGGCGATGATCGGCGGAGGCCTGGCGCCCACGGCGCAGGCCGCGGCGAGCCGGTTCACCTTCGAAGGCGTCCCGACCAGCACGGCGGACGCGCTCATCGTGCCCGAAGGCTACAAGGCCGAAGTTCTGATCCGTTGGGGCGACCCGATGACTTCGGACACGCCGGAATTCGACCACGAGACGCGCGGCACGGCGGAGAGCCAGAAGGTGACCTTCGGCGACAATACCGACGGCATGCATGTCTTCCAGTCGGGCGAGCATGTGATCCTCGCCGTGAACAACGAATACACGAACATAGAGGTTCTCTGGGGCAACCGGCCCGACGGCAAGCCGGCGAATGACGACGACATCTGGAAGGGCATGTACGCCCATGGCCTGTCCTTCGTGGAGATCGCCTTCGACGGCGAGCGGTGGAGCGTGGTGAAGGACAGCCCCTTCAACCGCCGCGTCACGCCCGCGACGGAGATGGAGATCACCGGCCCCGCCGCCGGTCATGACTGGCTGAAGACCGCCGCGGACCCGACCGGGACGAAGAGCCTCGGCACATGGAACAATTGCGGCTCCTCGACGACGCCCTGGGGCACGTATCTGACCTGCGAGGAGAACTTCAACGGCTACTTCTCCGCCGCCGACGAGGCGCATGAGCCGGATGCGGGACTGAAGCGCTATGGCGTTTCGGCGAAGGACTGGGGCTATGGCTGGGCGAAGGTGGACGAGCGCTTCGATATCTCGAAGCACCCGCACGAGCCGAACCGGGCGGGGTGGATCGTCGAGGTCGATCCGGCCGACCCGGCGGCGACGCCGAAGAAGCGGACGGCGCTCGGCCGCTTCAAGCACGAGAATGCCGAGACGGTGCTGAGCCGCGCTGGCCGCGTGGTGACCTATCTCGGCGACGACGAGCGGGGCGAGTATCTCTATCGCTACGTCTCCAACGGCGTCTATGCGCCGGGGGCGGACACGGACGCGCTGATGAACGAGGGCGTTCTCTACGCTGCGAAGTTCAACGACGACGGGACGGGGACCTGGCTCGCGCTTACCCCGGAGACGACGGGAATGCCGTCGCTGGCCGAGGTGCTGATCCACGCCCGCTACGCCGGCGACAAGGTTGGCGCGACGACGATGGACCGGCCGGAATGGGTCGCCTCCAACCCGAGGGCGCCCGAGGTCTATGTCTCGCTCACCAACAACCGGAACCGCGGCGCGAAGGCCAACGCCGGCGGCGTGGAGCAGACGGTCGGCGGGCCCAACCCGCGCGCGAAGAACAATTACGGCCAGATCGTCCGGCTCTTCCCGGCGGAGGGCGACCATGCGGCGGAAGGGTTCCGCTGGGACCTCTTCGTGATGGCGGGCAACCCGACCGTCCATAGCGACGCCTATGCCGGCTCGGCCAACGTGACGGCCGAGAACATGTTCAACTCGCCCGACGGCCTCGCCTTCGACTCGACCGGCCTGCTCTGGATCCAGACGGACGGGAACTACAAGAACGAGGGTGATTTCGCCGGGCAGGGGAACAATCAGATGCTCGCCGCCGACCCGGCGACGGGAGAGATCCGGCGCTTCCTCACCGGGCCGGTGGCCTGCGAGATCACCGGCCTCTGCTGGAGCCCGGACCGGCGGACGATGTTCGTCGGCGTCCAGCATCCGGGCGAGGACAACACCGCAAGCACCTGGCCGGGCGGCCCGGGCACGACGCCGCGCTCCGCCATCGTCGCGGTGACGCGGACGGACGGCGAGCTGGTCGGCTGACCGGCTGATGAATGCGGGAAGGGCGGCCTCCGGGCCGCCCTTTTCATTTGCCGCGCCAGAGCTTCCGGCCGGAGGAGACGACGAGGATCAGCCCGAGCCCGCCGCCGATCCCGACGATCTCCAGCATCGCCGGGCCGCCGGAAAAGCCGTGGATCGCGAGGCCGAGCCCGACCCCGCCGAGGATGACGAGGCCGGCGACGACGCGGAACCAGTGCTCGCCGCGGGAGGGGCCGTATTTTCTGCTCATGGATATCCGCGTCGGGACATTGAAATCATTGGGAAATGGAAAATTTCGAAATTTTTGGGCTAGAGGGCGAGCGCGCTGCGGGCCGGCTCCGTGCGCCCGAATTCGAGGAAGAAATCGTCGAGTTGCGGCGGGGCGACGGGCGTTCCGGCCAGCATGGCGTGCGCCTGACCGCGATGATGGACGTCGTGCAGCATGAGGTGGAGAAGCAGCGCGTCGATCCGCTCCTCTACGCGGCCCCGTTCGCCACGATCGGTGACGACGCGGCGGGCGAGGTCCGGCTCCGTGAGATTGTCGCAAAATGCAATGAGCCGCATGTCCGCCGCCTCCTGCGCCGCCGCAAGCGAGGGCGGATCTTCGAAGGTCGGCTCCGGATCGAACACGGCGCGCCCGCGCCCGCCTTCCTCCAGCGCGTCGAGATAGTAGAGATCGACGGCGTGGATATGCTCCAGCGTCAGCCGGATCGACGGGAAGAAGCTGACGCCCGGCGCGGACCATACCGCGCCCAGCTTCGCGACGACACCGTGAAGCTCCGCATTGGCGTAGCGGTTGTTGCGGGCCATGAGGCCGAGGGCGGGGATCAGGCTCACCCCTGAAGCGCCTCCCACATCGCGATGTCGCGCTCCGCGGTCCAGATGCGCGGGGTCTCGATCCCGCGGGCCTCGTCGAAGGCGCGGGCGACGTTGAAGGGGAGGCAGTGTTCGTAGATCGCGTAATCCTTGAACTTCGGGTCGCAAGCGTCTCTGACGGCGTCCCAGGCGTCCTTCATCGTGCCGCCCTTGGCGGCGACGCGGGCGGCGGGGCGGTAGGTGCTTTCGACGAAGTCGCGGGTGGAGGCGAGGGCGGCGTCCACCATCTCCCGCCCCATCAGGGCGGCGCCGCGGCCGGGGGCGATGGCTTCCGGGTCGAACCATTTCACGGCGTCGAGCGTGTCGCCCCAGTCGGCGAAATGGCCGTCTCCGCAATAACATGCGGAGTGATATTCGACGATGTCTCCGGTGAACATGACGCCTGAGTCGGGCACCCAGACGACGGCGTCCCCGGCGGTGTGGGCGCGGCCGAGATGCATGATCTCCACCTTCCGCTTGCCGAGCCAGACCGTCATCCGGTCGGAGAAGGTCGTGGTCGGCCAGGTGAGGCCGGGGATGGATTCATGGCCTTCGAAGAGCCGGGGGAAGCGCTGGAACTCGCTGGCCCAGTCCTCCGCCCCGCGCTCCTCCACCATGCCGCGCGCGGCTTCGGACATGATGACCTCCCGCGCATTGTAGGCGGAGGCGCCGAGGACGCGGACGGCGTGGTAATGGGTGAGGGTCACATGGGTGATGGGCTTGTCCGTCACCGAGCGGACCTTCTCGATCACCTTCTCGGCGAGGCGCGGGGTCGCCTGCGCCTCCACGATCATCACCGAATCGTCGCCGATGATGACGCCGGAATTCGGATCGCCCTCCGCGGTGAAGGCCCAGAGGCCCTCGCCGATCTCGTCGAAGCTGATCTTCTTCTCCGTCAGGTCGCCCTGCGATGCGAAGGCTTTCGCCATGGTTCGCTCCTCCCGTTCTCAGCCGCCTTCCTAGCGCGAAGATCGGCCGGATGGAAACACGGCGCGCGCGGGAGGGGCCGGCCGCGGCGCGAGCGGCGCGGGCAAGGGCGTGGCCTTCCTCGGGAGGTCGCCTTGGAGCGATTGGTCGGCGCGGTTTATGGCGTCAGGAACTCTTAGGCTTGTGCGTCTTGAGGCGTCGCAATGCGGCCTCCCTTGGGTGTTGTGTTCGATCTGATTAGCGATGACGTCGAGCGGGGCGCGGTAATCGAGGCATCGCAGTCTTGTGCGGTTGTAGTCGCGGACGAAGGCTTTGATGAAGGCGGCGCGATTTGGGCGGTCGAAGAACCGGGCTG
>JAUHWJ010000066.1 GCA_030424705.1 Alphaproteobacteria bacterium
TCGTCAGGGCGCCGAAATCCGCCACGCCCCGCTTGAACTCGACCTGATCAGTCCCTTGCTGGAAGCGCCGGATCACGTCGTCGCCGTCGCCGGGCTTGAAGCGGAAAAGGTCCGGCCCGTCGCCGCCCTTCAGGAAGTCGCCGCCGCCGCCCTTCAGGCTGTCGTCGCCCCGGCCGCCGCGCAGTACGTCCTCGCCCCGCTGGCCCAGCAGCGTGTCGTCCCCGGCGAGGGCGGCGATCCGGTCCGGGCCGGTGGTTCCCCTCAGCACGTCGTCGCCCATGGTCGGCCCGGCGGGCGGGGGGCGGGGGCGAGGCCGGCGGAGAAACGGGCGGCGTGGTGGGGGGCGTCACGGGCGGCTCGAGGATGGACAGCGCAAAGAGTCCCGCCTCTGAAACGGCGCCCGCCGCGTCGGTCGCCGTCACGCCGAACCCCACCGGGCCGGCGCCGCCGTCATGGCGGAAGGAAACGAGCCCGGCGGCGAGCTGCGTGGCGGTAAAGGCGGTCTCCGCCCCCGGCAGGTCCCCGCCCGCCACCGTCACGGCGCCCCCCGTCGCGCCCGAGACGTGGAAGATCGCGTCCGCCGCCGTCGCGCCCAGCATCGCCGCCGTGAGCGTCGTCGCCCCGCCTTCCTCCACCTCCGCCGCGCGCGCGCCAGTGAGCGAGACGGGCGTGACGAACCCGCCGAAGACGACATAGGCGGCGCCCGAGCCCGGCGCATAGGCGTTGTCGCCGATGGCGCCGAAGATCACGTCGGCGAGCCCGTCGCCGTTCACATCCCCCGCCGCGATCGTGCGGCCTGTCGCCGCGAAGATTTCGGCCATGATGAATTTGACGCCGTCGACGACGTCGGCCTCGATGTCGGCAGGTCCGACAGCGGCGGCGAAGGGGTCCGGCGATCCGTAGATCATGAAGGACCGGCCGGTCCCGATCAGACTGCCGTTGTCCGCCGTCTGCGCGTAGCTCGGCGCGCTGAAGGCCACATCGTCGAACCCGTCGCCGTTGAAATCGCCGACGCCGGCGACGGCGGGGCCGAGCCGCTCGCCGTCCTGTTCGCCGTCGAACCGGAACCCGTCCGCCCCGTCGAGCGCGGCGAGGTCCACCACCCCGCTGAACCCGTCGGCCTTGCCGAAAACTACGAAGGCGCGGCCGCCTTCACCCGCCGCCGCCGGGATGCGCTCGTCAAGCGGCGCGCCGATGACGACGTCGCCGAAGCCGTCTGCGTTGAAATCTCCGACGGTGGCGACGGAATAGCCGATATTGTCGCGGAACGCCTCTCCCGGAAACGCGCCTGTGAAATCGCCCGAGAGGCGAAACCCCTCCGTCCCGTCCAGCACCGCGATGTCGAGGAAGGCCGAGGTCTCCCGCACCTCGGCCACGCGCACGGTCCGGGCGGCTTCGCCGGGCGCGCCCGGCTCCGGCGCCGCCACGTCGAACCGGCCGCCGCGCGTCGTCCCGTCGTCGACGAAGCGGATGCTGCGGGAGAGGAGATCGGCCTCGGTCAAGCTCAGGACGGGAACGCCCAGCATATCCGCCCGTTCCGGAAACCCGCCCGAGAGGTTCGTCACGCGGTAGACGATCTCGCCCGCCGGGGTCCCCGCGAAGCCCGAAGAAACATTCGCTGTCGTGAGCGCCGCACGCCCGCCCTTGAGAAGCCGCAGGGAGAGGTCCCCCATCGCGCGGCCCCCTGTGTCAGCCCCAAGAGTGCCGAAAGGTCAACAGCCGGGGCTCTCCCGGTCCATTCGCGGCCTCACGCAGCGTGTATCCTTGCACTTCCCGCAAAGCCCCGCCCGGCCGATAGAGATCGTTCCCGCGTCGTCTCCGCGAGGACGGAATCCATGCCGGCGCCTACCGCGCTCCATATTTTCGCCGCGCCGCTCTTCGTGCTTCTGTGGAGCACGGGGTTCGTCGGCGCAAAATACGGGCTTCCGCATGCGGAGCCGATGATCTTTCTCACGCTCCGTTTCGCGCTGGCGGCGGCGGCGCTCGGGCTCTGGGCCTGGGCGGCGGGGGAGTTCCGGCGCGGCGAGGGGCCGACGCACGATTACGGGGGCGCCGTTTTCGTCGGCCTCCTGATGCACGCGGTCTATCTCGGCGGCGTCTTCACTGCGATCTCCCTCGGCGCCGGCGCGGGGCTCACGGCGCTGATCGTCGGGCTCCAGCCGGTGGCGACGATGATCCTCGCCCGCATGATCGGCGGCGAGCGGCCGACGCGGATTCAGGCGCTCGGCATGGCGATCGGCCTCGCCGGTGTCGCGCTCGTCGTGGCGCGGAAGCTGACGGGCGGCGTGATCGGGCCGTGGCAGGTGGCGCTATGCCTCCTCGCGCTCCTCTCGATCTCGCTCGCCTCCATCGTGCAGGCCCGGCGCGCCATCCGCTCCCGCCTCGCCGCCGACGCCGCGACGCAATACGCCGCCGCGGCGGGGCTGACCGGCCTCGCCTCGCTCCTCTACGAGGATCAGTTCGTGAACTGGTCCGCCGAATTCCTCGGGGCGCTCGCCTGGATGGTGGTCGGCCTCTCCATCGGCGCCGTCTCGCTCTACTACATCCTCCTTCGCCGCGGCGCGGCGACGCGGACGGCGAGCCTCTTCTTCCTCGTCCCCGGCGTCACCGCCGCGATGGCGGCGGCGATGTTTGGGGAGCGGTTCGGGCTGGTAGAGCTCGCCGGCCTCGCCGCGGCGATGCTCGGCGTGAGGCTGGCGACGGCGGAGCCCGCCCCCGCTCAGGCCCCTGCGGCGCGGAGATAGCAGGAAGCCGTCTCCGCCATCTCCGCGGGCGGCGTCCCGTGGCGGAAGACGGTGAGCAGCCGGTCCTCCGCCGCCATCAGGTAGATGAAGGCGCTGTGGTCCACGAGGTAATAGGGGTCGTCCGCCGCCTGCCCCGGCGCCTTCTCGGCGTAGACGCGATAGGCGGATTTCGCCGCGTCGATCTCCGCCTCGCTCCCCGTCAGGCCGATCATCTCGGGGTGGAGATTGGCCGCGAAGTCCCGCACCACGTCCTGCGTGTCCCGCGCCGGGTCGACCGTGATGAAGGCGGTCTTCACGTCGAGCCCCTGCTCCGCTAGCAGGTCCGCCGTCTGCGCCATCGCCGCGGCGTCCACCGGGCAGACATCGGGGCAGAACGTGTAGCCGAAATAGAGGAGCGCCGGCCGGTCGATCACCTCCGCCGAGGTCACGCGCTCGCCTGCGCCGGAAACGAGCGTGAAGGGCCCGCCGATCGCGGCGGCGCCGGTCGCCATTCCGCCGCCGCATTCGGCGAAGGGGTTGTCGTTCATCGCGAACCAGGCCGCCCCCCCGCCCAGCCCCGCGGCGAGGACGAGCGCGGCGACGCCGTAGATCCTGCTGCTCTTCATGGCGGGGCTCCTTCATCCAGCGCGGGGTCGCCGCTCAGATACGCGCTCCCCGCCCGCCGCGCCACCCGCGCGGGGCGGGGGCGCGGCGATTTGCGCGGGTCTTCGCCCCGGTCTTTGCCCGCCCTCGCGGCGATGTTACTGAAACGCATGGCGGCGCGCTTTCTCCTGGAGCTGATGCGGGGCGAGGCCTCGGGCCGCTGGGTGCGGCTCGAGACGCTGACGACGCTGCGCTGGCTCGCGGTGATCGGGCAGGCGACGGCGGTCATCCTCGCGGACCTCGTCTTCGGGCTCGACCTGCCGAGGGTGCTGGCGGCGCTGGTGATCTCCGTCTCCGTCGTCTTCAACGTCATATCGATGCAGCTCTTCCCGCCGACGATGCGGCTCAGCCATAGGGCGGCGGCCTTCTCGATGCTCTTCGACCTCGTGCAGGTCTCCGCGCTCCTCGCGCTCACCGGCGGGCTTTCGAACCCGTTCGCTATGCTTCTGCTCGCCCCGGTCACGATCTCGGCCTCCGCGCTCACGCTCCGCTCCACGATCATCGTCTCGGCGGCGGCGCTCGGCCTCGTCTCCGCGCTCTCGCAGGTGAGCCTGCCTCTGCGCTTCGCTGACGGGACGATCCTGACGGCGCCGCCGATCTACGTCTTCGGCGTCTGGGTCGCGCTCACCATTTCCGTCCTCTTCATGACCTTCTACGCTCGCCGCGTCTCGGTGGAGACATACCGGATGTCCCGCGCGCTGGCGGAGGCGGAGGCGGCGCTTTCGCGGGAGCAGCGGCTGACCGCCATCGGCGGCCTCGCCGCAGCCGCGGCGCATGAGCTCGGAACGCCGCTGGCCACGATCAAGCTCGTCTCGGGTGAACTGGCGCGGGAGCTGTCCGCCCAGCCCGAGCTGAAGGAGGATGCGGAGCTGATCCGCGCGCAGGCGGATCGCTGCCGCGTCATCCTCGCCGATCTCGCGCAGGGTGGGCGGGCGGACGAGCAGGTGCGCCGGGCGCCCGTCTCCGCCGTGATCGAGGAGGCGGCGGAGCCCCATGCCGGCCGCGGCCGGCGCGTCGTGATCCGGATCGAGGGGAAGCCGGCGGCGGAGGCGGGCGCGGAGCAGCCGACGGTCAGGCGGAGCCCCGAATTGATCCACGGCCTCCGCAACCTCGTGCAGAACGCGGTCGATTTCGCCGCGGAGACGATCTGGATCGACGTCTCCCGCCCGCGCGCGGGCGGCGGGCAGGGGCTCCGCATCACTGTCGGGGATGACGGGCCGGGCTTTCCGGAGGAGCTGCTGCAAAGGCTGGGGGACCCCTACGTCACCTCCCGCCCCCGCGCCGCCTCGCGGCCCGACGGCGCGAAGACGGGCGGGGAGGCGGCGGGGATGGGCCTCGGCCTCTTCATCGCGAAGACGCTCCTGGAGCGGACGGGCGCCCGCGTCTCCTTCGCCAACGCCGAGCTCCCGGCGAAGCGGCGCGGCCGGGCCGCAGACGAGCCGCCCGTGGAGCTGCGCCGCCCCACGGGCGCGGTGGTCGCCGCCGTCTGGCCGGAGGGGGCGATCATCGCGGGCAGGGAGGAGGCGCGCGGGCGGCTCGGCCCGAACGAGCGGTTCACGCTGGATAATGTGTGAGGGGGGGCTTCGTCAGCGCGGCGCGGCCTCATAAGCGCCCACGGCTTCGACAGGCATCTCTCCGGGGGAGAGATGCCGAAGCCGTTTGCCCGGAGGCGCAAGCCGGAGGGTGAGGGGCGCCAAGCCGCCGCCTCGGTCTGCATCGGTCCGCGGCCGCCCGGGTGGCCGCGTCTCGCGGCCGCCTGTGGGCGGGCGGCCGCGGGCCGATCCGCGGGGCGGATCGGCCGGGCGCTTTCTTCACTGAAGCCGCGTTGCTCGACCCTTGGTGTGTCTCACGCGAACCCCGCCACCCGCCGCACGAACCCCCGCCGCCCTCTGGCCCGAGGGGCGCGCTCGCCGGGGCGGGGGGCGTTCGAGGGGCCGATTCGGCGGATTTCCACGGAAATCGGGTTCGGGACCTTGATTTCATGGAGGAAAAGTCGTGATCGAATTGTTTCAGCAAGGCGGGTGAGGCGGCGGGGCGCCGCCGCCGGCACCGCCTCCTCCCCTCTCCCCCCTCCCGCCGGGAGGGGGGGAAGCGCGCGTACCGGCCGGGGCGCGGGGAGAAGCATGATTTTTCATGGAACGGCCGTGGCGGCGCCGGCGCGCGCGCCCGCCGCGGCGTCCTCCCCCCCCTCGAAGGAGGGCGGAAAGCCTGTGGGGCGGCTGGCGCTTTCGTCGTTCGGTCGGGCCGGGTCGGCGGCCGGGCGCCGCCGCCGGGGTCGCGCCTTCTCCCGCCCCTCCCGCCGGAAAGGGGGAAGCGCGGGCGGCGCCGGTTGCGGCTCCCCTCTCCCTCGGAAGAGGGGTGGGGGAGAGGGGCAGGGCGATCCGCAGCGCGAATTAGGCCGCGGTGTTTCGGCGCGCCTGTAACCCCGCCTGCATTGCGCGCCGACAGCGCCGGGCCGATTTGACCCGCGTCAAATCGGCCCGCGGTCGTCGCCCCCCCCGGCGACCGCGTTCCGCGCTCGCCGCGACGACCACGGCCCGATTTCCGACCGACGCGGCGGCTTGGCGCCCCTCGGCCTCCGCAGGGGCTCCGGCCGAACGGCCCTTGCGGCTTTCCCCCGGAAAGCCGCTGACCGGGGCCGTGGGCGCTCCACCCCCGCCGCCCGCCTTACGTGAACCCCGCAACCCAGCGCGCGAACGCCTCCGCCTCCCGATTGCAGGCGGCTTGCGTCGCGGGACGAGGCGACGCCATGAGAGGATCGGCCAATCAACTCTCCCGCGCTCGGGGAGAGGGCTGGGATGGGGGCGTGAACCCACACTGTCACAAAATTGTCGTAAATCAGAATATCACATGATTACAGACACATGACTCCCCTGCGCACTGTGAGCACACAGGCTCACCCCACCGCCGCCGGCTCCCGCCGCCAGGGGCAGGCGGCGTGCGGGCAGATGCGGCATTCGGGGCCGACCGGCTCCGGCGCGGCCCCCGGGGCGGCGGCGTAGGCCGTGCCCGCCGCGCTCTCGGCGGCCATCGCCAGCATGTCCCCCGCCATCCGCCCCTCCCGCGCCAGCCCGAGCGCGAGGAGGCGGGAGCCGTCCGCGAGGCGGAGGGGGAGGGCGAGCGGGGCGGGGCCCGGCGCCGCCCGGTGGACGGGCCAGACCGGGCAGTCGAGCGCCCGCGCCCTTGGCAGGAGGTCGAGCGCGCCGCGCCGCGCCAGCACCCGCCCGCTCGCGTCCGCCTCCACATGCGCCGCCCGCGGCGCGCCCCCCGCCCCGCCGAGGCAGGCGATGCGGCGCATCACGAGCGCCCCGTCCCCGTCGAAGGCGCGGGAGAGCGCCCCGACCTCCCAGCCGAGCCGCGCGCCGAGGGCGAGGAAGGCGGCGCTGGGGGCGAGGATCGCATCCGCCAGCCGCTGCGCCAGCTCCGCCTCGATCAGCGCCAGAAGGTCCTCCGCCCCCGGCTCGGGCGACAGGGCCTCCGCAAGGTCGAAGAGCGCGCGGCGATGCGCCTGCCGGGCGTAGGCCAGAGCCAGCGCGGCGAGCCGCGCCGCGCGCCCCGACTCCGGCGGCGCCTCGGGCGGCCGCGGCGTCGCGCGTCGGAGCGCGGACTCGATGTCTCCTGCGGCGTCCAGCTTCGCCCGCGCCGCCTCCGCCATCGCCTCGATCTTCGGCCCGATCTCCGGCGCGTCCGCCAGCGCCTCCTCCGCCCGCCCCTTCGGCGCAGGGCGGAGCCGGTTCTCCGCCGCCTCGTCGAAATAGGCCGCGAGCTTCGCGACCGAGCCGGCGAGGCGGGAGGATTGCTCGAACATGATCGTCTCGAACCGCCGCCGCTGCGGAACCGAAATCTCCCGCCCCTCCGCCAGGATCTCCGCCGTGGAGCGGAGCGCCGCGATCTCCGTCCGCATGGCGTGGACGGAGGCGGCGAGCGCCGGGTCATGCGCCAGCCGGTCCGCCATCGCCTCCGCCTCCGCCGCCGCCTCCCGCCAGCGGCGATGGGCGAAGGCGGCGGCATGGGCCCAGCCCGGATGCCGCGCGATGAACTCGTCCGCCGGCCCCGGCCGCGCCTCCCCCTCCGCCGCCGCGACGCCCGGCTCCGCCGCCAGCTCCTCCAGCGCCTCCCGCAGCCGCCGCTCGGCGGAGCCATCCAGCTCCTCGATCCTGAGATTCAGCTCCCGCCCGATCCGTGCGAGAAGCGCGCCGGCGACGGCGCGGCGATTCCGCTCGATGAGGTTGAGATAGGAGGCCGAGACGCCGACCCGCGCGGCGAGGTCGATCTGCTTGATCCCCATTTCCCTCCGCCGCTCCCGAATTCGGAGCCCGGTGATCGTCCGTTGCATTGCGGGAACCCCTTGCGGTTACGCAACATTCTTGCGAGACGGTAAAAAATTTACAAACAGGCGTCTGCACCCCTACTAGATTTTACAAGAATATTGTTTCTCTTCAATCCTTTGTTGTGAATTTTTCCATCGTGCTGCATCTTCCGCAAGGTAAGCAACGGCCCCGCCCTCCTCAGGGAGCCCGGTGGGGCGCAACGGGAGGGACGCATGTCTCAGTTCAATTTCACCCGCCGCGGCCTTCTGCGTGGCGGCGCCGCGCTCGG
>JAUHWJ010000067.1 GCA_030424705.1 Alphaproteobacteria bacterium
CAGCACCCCGCCCGCGAGTCCGGCGGCGAGCGCGAGGACGACGAGCCCGAACGCGTCCAGCCCCTTCCGCACGCCGAGCATCGCGCCCGAGAGCCCGAAGACGAAGGTTCCGGCGAGATCGAGCCAGAGCGAGAGGCCGAGGGGAAGCTCCGGCATCGCGCCCTCAGCCCGGCGGGGTTTCGGCGATGTCGGAGACGCCGAGCGCGGCGAGCATGGCGCGAAGCTCCGCCGCCGCCGCCTCCAGCGCCGCCCGGTCTTGGCCACGCGCCACGAGCGTCGAGCCGGCGCCGCCGCGATAGAAGGGATAGGAGCCGAAGGAGAGCGCGGGGTGCCGCGCCGCGAGCGCGCCGAGCGGCGCCGCAAGCTCCCCCTCCGGCGCCGCGACGCGGAACGCCCAGGAAAGGAGCGGCGCGCCGCCTTTCAGCACCGGGCGCAATCCCTCCAGCATCGCCTGGAAGACGGCGGGGACGCCCGCCATCACATGCACGTTGCCGATGGTGAAGCCCGGCGCCTGGCTGACCGGATTGAGGATCAGCGTCGCGCCCTCGGGGATCCGCGCCATGCGGAGCCGCGCCTCGTTCAGCTCCCCGGCGGCGTAATAGGCTTCGAGGATCGCGCGCGCATCCTCCCGCACGCCGATGGGGGCGCCGAAGGCCGCAGCGACCGCATCCGCAGTGATGTCGTCATGCGTCGGCCCGATCCCGCCGGAGGTGAAGAGATGGTCGACCTGGGCGCGGAGCGCGTTCACCGCCTCCACGATCGCCTCCCGGTCGTCCGCCACGACGCGGATTTCGCGGAGGTCGATCCCGATCTCCGTCAGCGTCTTCGCCAGATGCCAGGCGTTCCCCTCCCGCGTCCGCCCCGAAAGCACCTCGTCTCCGATGACGAGCGCGGCGGCCGTCGGGCGGGTTTCGGGGTCTGCCATGCTATGCGCTCCTCTCCGGGGACGCGGCATATAACCCGCCAGACGGGAAAGGCGACAGGCGCCGTCTTGCGCCGCGGCCCCTGAAGGCCGATGATAAGAAGGAACGGCTAGGGACGGGACGTGGAGCGGACAGCGGCAGACAGGACCCCGGAGGGGATCAAGATCCACCATCCGGGGGATTTCGCCGGCATGCGCGCGGCAGGCCGGCTCGCCGCCGAAGTGCTCGACATGATCGGCGACCATGTCGCTCCAGGCGTCCTCACCGAGGAGCTGGACCGGCTGATCCACGACTACATCCTTGCCGCTGGTGCGGTGCCCGCCACGGTCGGCTATCGCGGCTACGAGAAAGCCTCCTGCATCTCGATCAACCATGTCGTCTGCCACGGCATCCCCGGCGCGCGGGCGCTGAAGCCGGGGGACATTCTCAACATCGACGTGACCGTGATCCTTGACGGCTGGTTCGGCGACACGAGCCGCATGTATGTCGCCGGAACGCCGAACCGGAAGGCGGAGCGGCTGATCGACATCACGCACGAGGCGCTTATGCGCGGCATCGCCGCCGTCCGGCCCGGTGCGACCTTCGGCGATATCGGCGCCGCGATCCAGCGCTATGCGGAGGGGGAGCGCTGCGGCGTCGTGCGGGATTTCTGCGGCCACGGGCTCGGCCGCGTCTTCCACGACGCGCCGAACGTCCTGCATTTCGGGCGCCCGGGCTCCGGCCCCGTGCTTCGGCCCGGCATGTTCTTCACCATCGAGCCGATGATCAACCTCGGCCGGCCGGAGACGAAGGTGCTCTCGGACGGATGGACGGCCGTGACGCGGGACAAGTCCCTCTCCGCCCAGTTCGAACATTCCGTGGGCGTTACCGATGAAGGCGTGGAGATCTTCACGCTTTCGCCTGCAGGGCGATTCCACCCGACCTGGAGCCGCTGAACGCCCGAATTCGGCCCGTTTCGCGCCCCATCCCGCTTGAATCCGGCAGGGAAAGCCCTTCATATCGGCGTCAGGCGCGCAGGCGGGGGCCTGCGGCTTCAATGACGATTACCTCAACGGGAGAGGACAAGATGAAAAAGACCCTGATCGCCGCCGCCGCGGCGAGCCTAGCGCTCGCCGGCGCGGCTTCCGCGCAGGAAGTGAAGATCGGCGTGATCCTCGGCTTTACCGGCCCGCTCGAATCCATCACGCCGGACATGGCCGCAGGCGCCGAGCTGGCGATGAAGGAAGTCTCCGAGGCCGGCGGCATCCTCGGCGGCACGATCGTGACGCCGGTGCGCGGCGACTCGACCTGCATCGACGCCGCCGCCGCGACCGCAGCGGCCGAGCGGCTCATCACCTCCGAGGGCGTCGCCGCCATCATGGGCGCGGATTGCTCGGGCGTGACCACGGCGATCCTCCAGAACGTCGCCATGGCCAACGGCGTCGTGATGATCTCCCCCTCCGCGACATCGCCCGCACTCTCCACCATCGAGGACAACGGGCTCTTCTTCCGCACCGCCCCCTCCGACGCGCGGCAGGGCGTGATCGTGACGGAGATCCTGCGCGGCAAGGGCGTGAACGAGATCGCGATCTCCTACACGAACAACGACTACGGCAAGGGCCTCGCGGATTCGATCGAGACCAACTTCAAGGCGGCGGGCGGCAAGGTCACGCTGAACGCCCCGCATGAGGACGGCAAGGCGGACTACTCCGCCGAGATCGGCGCGCTCGCCTCCGCAGGCGGCGAAGTTCTCGTCGTCGCCGGTTATCTCGACCAGGGCGGCAAGGGCATCATCCAGGCTGCGCTCGACTCCGGCGCCTTCGACACGTTCTACCTGCCGGACGGCATGGTGGGGGACAGCCTGCCCGCCGCCATCGGCGCGGACCTGAACGGCTCCTACGGCGCGCTGCCGGGGACAGACAGCGAGGGCGCGGCGCTCTTCGCCGAGATGGCGGAGAAGGCGGGCTTCAAGGTCGGCGCCTTCTCGCCCGAGAGCTATGACGCCGCGGCGCTCCTGATGCTGGCGATGGAGAAGGCGAAGTCCACCAACTCCGCCGATTTCGCCAAGGAAGTCATGGGCATCGCCAACGCGCCGGGCGAGCAGATCCTCCCCGGCCAGCTGAAGAAGGCGATCGACATCATCCGCGCGGGCGGCGAGGTCGACTATGTCGGCGCCTCCGCCGTCGAACTGATCGAGCCGGGCGAGAGCGCGGGCAACTACCGCGAGATCGCCATCCAGGACGGCGCGATCACGACGGTCGGCTTCCGCTGATCGTCTGAAATCGACGCATGGGCGGCCCGGCTTCGCGCCGGGCCGCGCCATTGGGGGCGCGCCGATGATCCGCGTAGAGAATGTCCACAAGCATTTCGGAGGCGTGCGCGCGGTGAATGGCGCGACGCTCGAAATCGCGCAGGGCTCCATCACCGGGCTGATCGGCCCGAACGGAGCCGGCAAGACGACGCTTTTCAACTGCATCGCCGGCGCCTTCCCGCCGACCTCGGGCCGCGTCTGGCTCGGGGAGGAGGAGGTCACCGGCCTCACCCCGCACGAGCTCTTCGCGAAGGGGCTGCTCCGCACTTTCCAGATCGCGCACGAATTCTCCTCCCTCACCGTCCGTGACAACCTGATGATGGTCCCGCCCGACCAGTCCGGCGAGCGGCTGTGGGATGCCTGGTTCTCCCCCCGCAAGGTCCGCGCGGAGGAAGCGGCGATCCGCCGGAAGGCGGACGAGGTGATCGAGTTCCTCAACATCTCCCATGTGGCGGATGAGCTGGCCGGCAACCTCTCCGGCGGGCAGAAGAAGCTGTTGGAGCTTGGCCGCACGATGATGGTTGAGGCGAAGATCGTCTTTCTCGACGAGGTCGGCGCCGGCGTGAACCGCACGCTCCTCAACACCATCGGAGACGCCATCATCCGCCTCAACAAGGAGCGCGGCTACACTTTCTGCATGATCGAGCACGACATGGACTTCATCGGCCGCCTCTGCGACCCGGTGATCGTAATGGCGGAGGGAACGGTGCTGATGCAGGGAACCTCCGAAGAGGTGCTCTCCGACGAGCGGGTGATCGAGGCCTATCTCGGGCACGGCGTGAAGAACAAGGCGGAGGTGGGCGGGTGAGGTTGCCGGATATCCGAATCCTCAGCCTCGGTCGGTTGATCGCGGTGCTTGCGCTCGTTTTCTCTGCTGTCCCCGCGAAAGCACAAGATGTGATCGGGACCTCAATTGTCGGCGGAAAGAAGATCGAGATTCTCTCGGACAACACATGGCGGTTTCAAGATCGGCTTGGCGAGTCTTGCTTCCTGGTTGGCGCGACTATGGAGTTCTGTGGCCAGAACGCGAATTGGCGGCCACTGGCAAACAAGGCCCCACAGATCACCGCCGCCTTCGAGCGTGAAAGCAAGGACTTTGCTTTCTTCATCGTCGAGCAGATCGGTCGTTCATCAGGCATGAATCTCGATGCGATAGGTCGCGCTATCGTCGAGAACGTTGCAAATGGAATGGGAGAGACTGCTGCGGAAGTACCAGTTTTTTTGAGTGAGGACGTTTCGATCTACGGAAAGGCTGCGCGTAGGGTTGCGCTTCAAGCGCGATTGGATGGAGTGTTTTTCGTTCTAATCAATACTGCATGGCTTGAAGACGACCGCTCCGGCCAGATCTTCACCTACTCATACGGCGACCAAATTCGGCCGAGCGATATCGCGCTTCACGAACAGGTCGTCGGCTCCGTGGTGTTTCGGGAGTGATGTCTGACGTGACCGAACCCTTCCTCATCGGCGAAAAGATGGTCGGCGGCTATGGCGGCTCCACCATCCTCAACGGCTGCACCATCGCGGTGAACCGGGGGGAGATCGCCGTCATCGTCGGGCCGAACGGCGCCGGAAAATCCACCGCGATGAAGGCCGTCTTCGGGATGCTTAACCTCCGCGAGGGCTCCGTCCGCCTCGGGGGCAAGGACATCACGCATCTCTCTCCGCAGGACCGGGTGCCGGAGGGCATGGCCTTCGTCCCGCAGAACAACAACGTCTTTGCGGGCATGACTGTGCGCGAGAACCTCGAAATGGGCGCCTATCTCCGGCGTGAGGGCGTCGAGGAGACGATGGAGCAGGTCTTCCATCTCTTCCCCATCCTGCGCGAGAAGGCGGGGCAGAACGCGGGCGAGCTTTCAGGCGGCCAGCGCCAGCAGGTCGCCGTCGGCCGAGCGCTGATGACCAAGCCCTCCGTCCTGATGCTGGACGAGCCGACCGCCGGTGTCTCCCCCATCGTGATGGACGAACTCTTCGACCGGATCATCGAGATCCGCCGCACCGGCATCGCCATCCTGATGGTGGAGCAGAACGCGCGGCAGGCGCTGGAAATCGCGGACAAGGGCTATGTGCTGGTAACGGGCGAGAACCGCTTCACCGACACGGGGGCCGCGCTTCTGGCGAACCCCGAAGTCCGCCGCAGCTTCCTGGGGGGATGAGCGCATGACGGACATCCTCAACGCCTTCGTCGTCTTCGCGAATTTCGTGCTCGTGCCCGGCGCCGCCTATGGCGCGCAGCTCGCGCTTGGCGCGCTCGGGATCACGCTCGTCTACGGCGTGCTCCGCTTCTCCAACTTCGCGCACGGGGACACGATGGCCTTCGGGGCCATGGTCACCGTCCTCGTCACCTGGTGGATGCAGGGCCACGGCGTGAGCCTCGGCCTTTTGCCGACGGCCCTCCTCGCCCTCCCCTTCGGCATCGCCGCCACAGCGCTTTTCGTTCTGGCCACAGACCGCGTGGTCTATCGCTTCTACCGAAGGCAGCGCAGCGCGCCGGTGATCTTCGTCATCGTCTCGGTCGGCGTGATGTTCATCATGAACGGCGTCGTCCGCTTCATCATCGGGCCGGACGACCAGAACTTCGCCGATGGCGCCCGCTTCCTGATTTCGGCGGGGGACTTCCGGCGGCTCACCGGGCTTGAGGAAGGGCTGGCGATCAAGTCCACCGCGCTTCTCACCCTCGTCGTCGCGCTCGTCGTCATGGCCGCGCTCTTCTGGTTCCTGCAGAAGACGCGGATGGGCAAGGCGATGCGCGCCTATGCGGACAACGAGGATCTCGCCCTTCTCTCCGGCGTGAATCCGGACCGGGTGGTGATGGTGGCGTGGATCCTCGTCGCCGCGCTGGCGACCGTGGCGGGCGTCCTCTACGGGCTCGACAAGACGTTCAAGCCCTTCACCTATTTCCAGCTCCTCCTGCCGATGTTCGCCGCCGCCATCGTGGGCGGGATCGGCAACCCGGTCGGCGCCATTCTCGGCGGCTTCGTCATCGCCTATTCCGAGGTGGCGGTGACCTACGCCTACAAGCGCTTCCTCGGGCACCTCCTGCCCGAAAGCCTCGCGCCGGAAAGTCTCGTCCAGCTGCTCGGGACGGAGTACAAGTTCGCCGTCTCCTTCATCATCCTCGTCGTCGTGCTCCTGATAAGGCCGACCGGCATCCTGAGGGGGAAGACGATATGAGCGCCTCGCTTCGCGCGCCGGTACTCTTCGCCTTCATGGCGGCGGCTCTGGCGGTTGTCGGCTTCTACCAGTCCTGGTCGCTCAGCCTCGCGATCCTCAATCTCTGCCTCATCTCCTCGATCATGGCGCTCGGCGTGAACGTCCAGTGGGGCTATGCCGGGCTCTTCAATGTCGGCACGATGGGCTTCGCGGCCATCGGCGGCGTCGCCGCCGTGCTCGTCTCCGCCGCCCCGGTGGGGGAGGCGTGGTCGGCGGGCGGCTGGGGGCTCTTCCTCTCGCTCCTCGCCGTGATCGGAACGATCATCGCCATCGTCCTCATCCGCGCGAAGATGCCGAAGGGCAGGGCGCGGGGCTTCGCCGTGGCCGCCGCGATCCTCGTCGGCTACACGCTCGCGCGCTGGGCCTTCGACCCGGCGGTGGACGCGATCGAGGCGGTGGACCCGGCGCTTTCGGGCTATCTCGGCGGGCTCGGCCTGCCGATCACCGTCTCCTGGGCGGTCGGCGGGCTCATGGCCGCGGGCGTCGCCTGGGTGATCGGCAAGATCGCGCTCGGCCTCCGCTCCGACTATCTCGCCATCGCCACGCTCGGCATTTCCGAGATCATCGTCTTCATCGCGAAGAACGAGGACTGGATGACGAGGGGCGTTAAGAACGTGACCGGCTTGCCGCGGCCCGTCCCCTATGAGGTCGATCTCCAGCAGGCGCCCTGGTTCCTCGAACGCGTCGCCGCCTGGGGGCTCGACCCGGTTGAGGCGTCGTCCATCTATGTGAAGCTCTCCTACGCCCTCCTCTTCGCCGCCGTGCTCCTCGTCCTTCTCTGGCTCTCCGAGAAGGCGCTCAACTCGCCCTGGGGCCGGATGATGCGCTCGATCCGGGACAACGAGGCGGCCGCTGAGGCGATGGGCAAGGACGTGACGGCGCGGCGGCTCCAGACCTTCATCCTCGGTTCCGCGATCTGCGGCATCGCCGGCGCGATGCTGACGACGCTGGACGGGCAGTTCACCCCCGGAACCTACAACCCCCTGCGCTTCACCTTCCTGATCTGGGTCATGGTGATCGTCGGCGGCTCCGGCAACAACTGGGGCTCGGTGCTCGGCGGCTTCCTTATCTGGTTCGTCTGGATCCAGGCGGAGCCGGCGGGGCGCTGGATGATGGACGTGATGACGATGGGCTTCGGGGAGGAGAACCCGTTTCGCCTCCATATGATCGAGAGCGCGGCCTACATGCGCTTCGTCCTCATGGGCCTCATCCTCCTCGTCGCTCTCCGCTTTGCGCCGAAGGGCCTGATCCCGGAACGGACGAAGCTGGGCTAGGCCCAGGACCCATAATCAGGATTCCTCATTCGCCTGAGATGTGATTCAAACTCCCAAATGTTGGGAGATTGAGACGATGGACCACCACTTCTGGCTCTCTGATGCCCAGTTCGCGCGCCTGGAGCCTCTTCTGCCGAACAAGCCGCGCGGGGTTCCGCGGGTAGACGATCGCCGGGTTATCTCCGGGATCATCCACGTGATCCGGGGCGGGCTGATGTGGCGCGACGCGCCGGCCGCCTACGGGC
>JAUHWJ010000068.1 GCA_030424705.1 Alphaproteobacteria bacterium
CGTCCTCGCCCACGGCTATGTGCGGGACGATCACGTGCTGGACGCGGACCTGCCCGTCTGGGTTCCGATCCCGGCGCTGGCGGAGGTGCAGCAGGCGCTGGAAGGCGCCGTTTCCGAGGTCGCGGGGGTCGCGGCGGAGGAGCTGAAGCGCGTTATGCGCACCGGCACCGTCGCCTCGATCGACAACCGCAACTGGGAGCTGCGCGACCAGTCCGAACCAATCCGCCGCTTCTCCCAGTCCCGCGCCATCGGGCTCGACATGGAGAGCGCGACCATCGCCGCCAACGGCTTCCGCTTCCGCGTTCCCTACGGAACCCTTCTCGTGGTCTCCGACCGCCCGATGCACGGGGAGCTGAAGCTGCCCGGCATGGCTTCCGAATTCTACCGCCGGCAGGTGGACCGGCACCTCGCCGTCGGCGTCCGCGCTATGGAGCTGCTGCGCCAGATGCCCTCGCACCGGCTCCATTCGCGGAAACTGCGGAGCTTCAACGAGGTTCCGTTCCAGTAGGGCTCATTCCCCGCGGGGGAAGCGCTGGCTCTCCTCCAGGACGTTCAGGTCCATGTGGTTGCGCATGTAGCGCTCCGCCGCCCGCTTCAGCGGCTGGAAATCCCACGGGTAATAGCCGCCCTGCCGCAACGCCTCATAGACGACATGCCGCCGGGCCTGGCTCTCCCGCACCTCCCGGTCATAGGACGCGAGGTCCCATTTCGCCGCCGCCTCCGCGCGGAAGGTCGCCAGGGTCTCGGCGCAGGCGGGGTCCGCGGCGAGGTTGCGCCGCTCGCCCGGGTCCGCCTCGAGATCGAAAAGCTGTTCGGGGTCGAGCACGCAGGCGGCGTATTTCCAGCGTCCTCGGCGGATGCCGATCATCGGCGCCTCGGAGCCCTCCGCGGCGTATTCCATCAGAACCGGGCTCTCCCGCTTGCCGCCCGCGGCGAGCGGCAGGAGGCTCTCCCCGTCCGTCCAGGGCGACACCTCCTCCATCGAGATACCGGCGAGCGCGGCCAAGGTCGGCGCCGCATCCATGGTGGAGACGGGCTCGGTGACTAGGCCGGGCGCGAGCCCCGGCGCCGCCAGCATCATCGGCACGCGTGCCGAGCCCTCGTAGAAGCACATCTTGAACCAGAGCCCCCGCTCCCCGAGCATGTCCCCGTGATCGGAGACGAAAAGGATCGCCGTATTCTCCGCCTGCCGCGTCTCCTCCAGCACCCGCAAAATCTCGCCGATCTTCTCGTCGAGATAGGAAATGTTCGCGAAATAGGCCCGCCGGCTCCGCCGCACATGCTCGGGCGTGATCCCGAAGGCCTCGTGGTCGCAGGCCCGGAGGAGCCGCTGCGCATGGGGGTCATGCGCCGCGAAGGTCAGCGCCTCGCCCGGCGGGTCGAGATGGGCGCAGTCCTCGTAGAGGTCCCAGAATTTCCGCCGCGCGACATAGGGATCGTGCGGATGCGTGAAGCTGACCGTGAGCGCCCAGGGCCGCGGATCATGCCCGCGCGAATAATCATAGAGCCGCGCCAGCGCCTCCGCCGCCACCTCGTCGTCATATTCGAGCTGGTTGGTGATCTCCGCCACGCCGGCGCCGGTGACGGAGCCCATATTGTGATACCACCAGTCGATCCGCTCGCCGGGTTTCCGGTAATCCGGCGTCCAGCCGAAATCCGCCGGATAGACGTCGGTCGTCATCCGCTCCTCGAAGCCGTGCAGCTGGTCCGGGCCGACGAAGTGCATTTTTCCCGCAAGGCAGGTGCGATAGCCGGCGCGGCGAAGGTGGTGCGCGAAGGTCGGGATGTCGGAGGCGAACTCGGCGGCGTTGTCATAGACCCGGGTGCGCCGCGGCAACTGGCCGGACATGAAGCTCGCCCGCGCCGGGGCGCAGAGCGGGCTCGCCGTGTAGCTGTTGGCGAAGCGGAGCGAGCGCGCGGCCAGCGCTTTCAGATGCGGCGCATGGAGCCATTCGGCCGGCCCGTCGGGAAAGAGCGTCCCGTTCAGCTGGTCCACCATGATGACGAGCATGTTCGGCCGGCGCGCCATTCGTTCCTCCTCCGCGCGGATGCGCGCCTTGCTCGCACGGCGCGCGCGCCGGCGCCAGCGTCAACCCGGCGCCGGGCTTCCGCCCCCGGCGCAGAAGTGATAGAGGCCGGGGCCTGATCGCGAGACCCTGAAGGAAAGCGACCCGAAACCGGACATGCAGGCCCCGAATCCGATACCGGCACCCGCCCCCACGGCGAGCGGAATCACCTTCCGCCCGGCGGACTTCGCGACCTTCGCGGAAGCGCTGGACTATGCGGCGGCGGGCGCGACCGGCTTCACATACTACAACACGCGCGGCGAAGTGGCGGAGGTTCTGCCCTATGCCCGCCTCGCGGACGAGGCGCGGGGCGTCGCCGCGCGCCTTCTCGCCCTCGGCCTCCGGCGGGGCGACCGCGTGGCGATTCTCGCGGAGACGAATGCGGATTTCGCCCGCGCCTTCGCCGGGGCGATGATCGCCGGCCTCGCCCCCGCCCCGCTGCCGCTCCCCGTCGCCTTCGGGGCGCGGGAAGCCTATTCGGATCAGCTCCGCCGCATCGTCGCCGTCGCCGGCGCCCGCGCCGTGATCGCGGGGGCCGAATACGGGGACTGGGTTGCGGAGGCGATGGCGGGCGCGCCGCTCCTCTTCTGCGGCCGGGTCGCGGAACTGCCGCAGGCGGCGGGCGCGCCGCCCGAATTCGCCCCGGCGCCGGACGATATCGCCTATCTCCAGTTCTCTTCCGGCACGACCGGCTCGCCCAAGGGCGTAGCCGTCACGCATCGCTCGATGATGGCGAATCTCCACGGCATCGCCGCGCACGGGCTGAAGCTTCGCGAGGGCGACCGGGGCGTGAGCTGGCTTCCGCTCTATCACGACATGGGGCTCGTCGGCTGTTTCCTGACGCCGATCGCCACCCAGTTTTCCGCCGACTATATCGAGACGAAGGATTTCATCCGCCGCCCGCTCCTCTGGCTCGAACTCATCGACCGGAACCGCGCGACGGTGACCTTCGGCCCGACCCTTGGCTATGACCTCGCGCTCCGCCGCGCGAAAGGCCGCGCACCGGAGGGACTGGACCTTTCCTCATGGCGCGTCGCCGGCATCGGGGCGGACATGGTGAAGGCCCCGATCATCCGCGCCTTCGCCGAATGCTTCGCCGAAGCCGGCTTCAACCCCGCCGCCTTCACGCCCTCCTACGGCATGGCGGAGACGACGCTTGCACTCTCCTTCGCGCCGCTCGGCCAGGGGCTGAGGACGGAGCGCCTCGCGCTCGACGCGCTGGAGCGCGACATGATCGCCCGCCCCGCCGCGCCGGGGGAAAAGGCGCGGGACTTCGCTTTCTGCGGCCCGGCCCTGCCCGGCCACGCCATCGAGATCAGGGGGGAGGACGGGGCGCCGCTACCGGAGGGCGCGGTCGGCCGCATCTTCGCCTCCGGCCCCTCGCTGATGCGCGAATATTTCGGCGATCCGGAGACGACCGCGGCGGCGCTTTCCGATGGCTGGCTCGACACCGGCGATCTCGGCTATCTGCGCGAGGGGCAGATCGTCATCACCGGGCGGGCGAAGGACCTGATGATCGTCAACGGCCGCAACATCTGGCCGCAGGACCTCGAATGGTCGGTGGAGCGGATGGTGGAGCATGTGCGCGCCGGGGGAACCGCCGCCTTCTCCGTCCTCCCCGATGACGGCGGCGCGAAGACGGAGGAGGAGATCGTCCTCGTCGCGGAATGCCGCCTCCGCGAACCGGAAGAGAGGGAGGCGCTCCGCGCCGAGATCCGCGCCGCTTTGCGGGAGGCGCACGGGCTGGAGACACGGGTGGCGCTCGCGAAGAACGGGGCCCTCCCCTCCACATCCTCGGGCAAGCTCTCGCGCGCCAAGGCCCGGCTCATGTTCCTCGACGGCGAATTCGACCTCGGCCCGGCGTGACCGGCCTCGCCGCGCTGACCGGCGGGGCGGGTTTTCTCGGCCGCCACGTCGCCGCCGCGCTCGCGGCGCGAGGCTGGCGGCTCCGGATGCTCGTGCGCCGCGCGCCGGACCTGCCGGAACTGGCGGAGCACTGGATCGACCTCATCCCGGGCGACCTCTCGGAACCCGCGATGCTGGAGCGCCTTTGCGACGGGGCGGACCTCATCGTCCACATGGCGGGCGTGGTGAAGGCGCCGAATAAGGCGGCATTCATGCGCGCCAATGCGGAAGGGACGCGGGCGCTCGCCGCCGCATGGCGGGCGCGGGCGCCGAACGCGCGGTTCATCCTCGTCTCCTCCATGGCCGCCCGCGCCCCGCATCTCTCCTCCTACGCCGCCTCGAAGCGGGCGGGGGAGGAGCGGCTCCGCGCGCTCGCCGGGGACGGCGACTTCCGGGTGCTCCGCCCCGGCGCGATCTACGGCCCACATGACGAGGAGAGCCTGAAGGTCTTGAAGCTCGCCGCCGGGCGCGTTCAGGTCATGCTCAACGCGCCCGACGCGCGCGTCTCCCTCATCGCGGCGCGGGACGCGGCGGAGGCCGTCGCCGCGCTCGCGGCGCATCCCGGCGGCGGAGCGCTCCACGAACTAACGGACCGCCGCCGCGAGGGCTACACCTGGGCGGAACTCTCGGAGACGGCCGCCCTCGCCCTCGGACGGGAACCGCGCGCCATCCGCCTCCCCGCCCTCGCGCTCCGCACCTTCGGCGCCGCAGGCGGCGCCTTCGCCGCGCTCACCGGGCGCGCGGCGATGCTTGCGCCCGGCAAGGCGCGGGAGATCCTCGCGCCGGACTGGGGGGCGGACCCGGCCCTGCCGGCGGTTCCGCCTGAAATCTGGGAGCCGCGGATCGGCCTCGCGCAGGGCCTCGCGGAGATGGCCGCCTGGGCGAAGGCTACGGGCCGGCTCTGACGAGCCCGACCGCGCGCCGCACATCGTCGGGCGTCCATCCGGAGGCGCGCAGCGCGGCGAGCGACACGTCGTCCGCCCGCTTGGCGAGCCGCCGCCCGCTCGCATCCCGGATCAGCCGGTGATGGCGGTAGATCGGCGCGGGGAGGCCGAGCAGCGCCTGCAGCAGCCGGTGGACGGAGGTCGCCGCGAAAAGGTCCTCCCCCCGCGTCACATGCGTCACGCCTTCCGCCGCATCGTCCACGACGACCGCGAGGTGATAGGCCGCCGCCCCGTCCTTCCGCCTCAGCACGACGTCGCCATGCGCCTCCGGCGCTGCGGCGATCTCCCCCGTCTCCCCGGCGGGGCCCGCCCCGACCTCCCGGAAGGTCAGCGCCCCGGCGCGCGCCGCCGCCGCCTCCATGTCGAGACGCAGCGCGTGGGGCGCCCCCGGCGCCGCGCGCCCGCCCGTCCGCGGCCGACACGTCCCCGGATAGGGCGGCCCCGCCTCCGCCCCCTCCTGCGGCGCGCCGCCCGCCGCGGCGATGTCGGCCCGCGTGCACGAGCAGGGATAGACGAGCCCCATCGCCCCGAGCCGCGCCAGCGCCGCCTCATAGGCCGCCCCGCGCGCCGATTGGCGCATCACGGGTTCGGGCCAGGAAAGCCCGAGCCAGCGCAGGTCCTCGAAGATCGCCGCCTCGAAGTCCCGCCGCGCCCGCCCCGCATCGAGATCCTCGATCCGCAGCCGGAAGACGCCCCCCGCAGCCCGCGCCGCATCGAAGCCCATGAGCGCGGAGAAGGCGTGGCCGAGATGCAGCAGCCCGGTCGGCGAGGGCGCGAAGCGCTCGACCGGCCTCACCCCTCCGCCCGCGCCTTCCGCCAGACGATAAAGGCCGCGACGAAGCCCGTGAGCCCCGCCAGCGCGAACACCCCCTCCCGCGGCACGCCGAGCGCGCCGATCAAGGCGGCGGTGACCGCGGCGGAAAAGACCATGCAAAGCGAGTCGATCACGTTCGAGCAGGCGACGAACTGCCCCTTCCGCCCCTCAGGAGCCTTCACCTGGTATTCGACGTTGAGCGGCGTCACGTAGAGCCCCGCACACATCGCCATGAAGACGAGCGCGCCGAGCACAGGCCAGCTTTCTGCCCGCCCGAGGAATTCGGAGACGCCCATGAGCTCCGTCCGCCCTTCGAGCCCCACGCCATAGGCGCCGACCGCGAAGTAGAAGAGAAGCGCGCCGACGCCCATGCCCGCCGCGCCCCAGGGCGCCGTCTTCAGCGTCACTTCCCCCTTCACGATCACCGAATAGAGCACAGCGCCGAGCGCGACGCCGACGGAGAATGAGGTGAGGAGGATCAGCGCCACATCCTCCGAGGCGAGGAGCGAGAACTTCGCCACCTGGAAGATCAGCGAGAGGAACGTCGCCCCCGCGAACCAGAACCAGCCGAGCGCCAGCATCGCGAACATCGCCGGCTTCGAATCCCGGCATTCGCGGATGATCTGCACCATCGCCAGAGGCATGATCCAGTTGACCCGCGGCTTCGGCCCCATCGGCGGCGCCGAGGGCGCCCAGAAGCTCGCGATCCAGCCGATCACCGCGATCACCACCACGGCGACGGAGACGGCGAGCACGCCCGAATCGGTCAGCACCAGCTTCGCGCCGAAGATCTGCCCGAGCAGGATCGCGAGGAAGGTCGCGCCCTGTATGAGCCCGTTCGCCGCCGGCATCTCGTCCCGCTTCATGTATTGCGGCAGCACGCCATACTTGATCGGCGCGAAGAAGGCGGATTGCGCCCCCATCAGGAACATGAGGATGAGGAGGACCGTCAGCGCCTGCGTGAGATAGGCGATTGCGGCGACGATCATCAGGACGATCTCGGCGAACTTCACGAAGCGCATCATCCGCGCCTTGTCCATCCCGTCCGCGATCTGCCCCGCCGTCGCGGCGCAGAGCGCGAAGGGCAGGATGTATAGCCCGGCGGACATCTGCACGAAGAGGTCCACCTGCCCCTCGGTCAGCGCCATGCTGTCCGCCAGCCGGTAGGTCAGGAGCGCGACGAAGGCGTTCTTGAAGGTCTGGTCGTTGAAGGCGCCGAGGAACTGCACGATGAAAAGCGGCGTGAACCGCCGCGAGCCGAAGAGCGCGAACTGGTTCCCCGCCGCCCTGCTCGGCCCGCCCGCCGCAGCCTGATCCGTCATCCCGAACCCCTGTTCCGCCTCGCGCGAGTTTCCGCACGAACAGGGGGCGGGATCAAGCGCGCTCGCGCGGTAGTCAGCTGCGGAGCATCGCAACGCAGGCGAAGCACCCGGCGGAGGACGCCCCGCTACTCGTTCCCGGCCTTCCGCGCGAAACGATCCTCCGCCGCTGCAAGCTCCGCCGACCCGGCATGTTCGCGGATCAGCGCCATCGTCGCCGCCTCGACCTCGGATTCGATCCGGGCCATGAACTCGTCCTTCTCCAGCCCCGGCAGGATTGGCGGCAGATACTGGATCGCGCCCGTCCGCCCGGGCTTCTTGCCCCATTCCCGCTTGGGCCAGATCGCGCCGAGCGACTGCGCGACGGGGACGACCGGGATCTTCGCGGCATCGTATATATTGAAGACTCCGGTGCGGTAGCGCGCCTTGGCCCCGAGCGCCATCAGCTCGCCCTCGGGATAGATGAGGATCGGCCGGCCTTGCGCCGCGACCCGCACCGCCCCTTCCCGGATCATCTCGGTCAGCCCCTGCGGCCCGCCCTCGACGGACACGGTGATGAGGTCGAGCTTGCGGATGAGAGCGCCGAGGAAGGGCAGGTCCCCCAGCTCCTTCATCACCACCGCCCCGCAATCGGAATGCCGGCCGAAGATCACCGCGACGTCGAGTTCGGACTGGTGCTTGGGCGCCAGCACATAGGGCGGCGGCGGCAGGTTCTCCGCCCCCCGCACCTCGATCCGCCCGCCGAGGCAGATCCGGACCCACCATTGCGTCCAGCGGCACCAGGAGGCGATCATCGCCCGGGTCCTGTCGGGCGAGACGAAGCGGCAGGCGGCGGCGATCCACATGGCGCGCACGAAGGTGACGGCGTAAAAGACGACGT
>JAUHWJ010000654.1 GCA_030424705.1 Alphaproteobacteria bacterium
GCTGGTGACGCAGTACGCCGGCGAGATCGGCATCGAGATGGTGCCGTTCAAGCAGATGTCCTACGTGCAGGAGCGCGCCGAATACATGCCGGCGGACGAAGTGCCGGCGGGCTCCACAGTGCTCGACATCTCCGGCACGGAGCTCCGTCGCCGCCTGCAGGAGGGGATCGAGATCCCCGACTGGTTCTCCTTCCCCGACGTGGTGGCGGAGTTGCGGCGCACGAAGCCGCCGCGGGCGAAGCAGGGCTTCACGGTGTTCTTCACGGGCCTCTCCGGCTCCGGCAAGTCCACCATCGCCAACGCGCTGATGGTGAAGCTGATGGAGCTGGGCGGCCGCCCGGTGACGCTGCTGGACGGCGACGTGGTGAGGAAGCACCTCTCCTCCGAACTCGGCTTCTCCAAGGAGCACCGGGACATCAACATCCGCCGCATCGGCTATGTCGCTTCAGAGATCACGAAGAACGGCGGCATTGCGATCTGCGCCCCGATCGCGCCCTACACGGCGACGCGGCGTGCGGTGCGCGAGATGATCGAGCAATACGGCGCCTTCCTCGAGGTCCATGTCGCGACCAGCGTCGAGGAATGCGAGCGGCGGGACCGGAAGGGCCTCTACAAGCTCGCCCGCGAAGGCAAGATCAAGGAATTCACCGGCATCTCCGACCCCTACGAGGCGCCGGAAAAGCCCGAACTCCGCGTCGAGACGGTGAACACGACGCCGGACGATTGCGCGGCGGACGTCATGCTGAAGCTGGAGAGCATGGGGCTCATCACGGGGTGAGCCTTCGTCACGGCGCTTGACCGAAGCGGCGGACATGCCATCCTCCCTGTCCGGACAGGCGGGAGGGTTCCATGAGCTGGTTGAGCGACTCGGTGATGGCGAAGCGCGGCGTCGCGAAGGGCGCCGCGGGCGCGAAACATGTGCTGACGGAGGAGGCGCAGGGGACGTTCCATTACGTCTACGGCCCCTATTCCGAGCCCGTGATGCGCATCCGCCCCGGCGACGTGGTCGAGGTGGAGACGCTGGACGCCTTCGGCGGCGCCATCAAGTCCGAAGCGGACATGCCCTCCACGGTCCTCAACATGCCCTTCGTGAACCCGCAGAACGGCCCCATCGCCGTCGAGGGCGCGGAAAAGGGCGATACGCTCGCGGTCTACATCCACTCCCTCCTCCCGCGCGGGCCGCAGCCGGCGGGGACGACGGCGCTGATCCCCGATTTCGGCGGCCTCGTCTCCACCGGGCTCACCATGCTCAACAAGCCGATCCCCGAGCGGGTGAAGAAGATGGAGGTGACGCCCGAGGGCGTGAAATTCTCCGACCGGATCACGCTGCCCTACGAGCCCTTCGTCGGCACGATGGGCGTCTCCCCCGAGATCGAGGCGGTCTCCTCGCTCCAGCCCGATTACTGGGGCGGCAACATGGACCTGCCGGACGTCGCGCCGGGCTCCGTCATCTACTTCCCCGTGAACCGCAAGGACGCGCATTTCTTCATCGGCGACTGCCACGGGCGGCAGGGCGACGGCGAGCT
>JAUHWJ010000069.1 GCA_030424705.1 Alphaproteobacteria bacterium
CCACTTCGTAATGCTTCATGCTGACCATGCCGGCGGCGGGCCACCCGGCGCCGTCCACGATGCCGGTCTGCAGCGCGGAGTAGATCTCCGAGCCGGGGAGAACGACCGGCTCCGCGCCGAGCGCCTTGATCGGGCCGAAATAGGTCGGCGTGCCGCGCACCTTGCGCCCGGCGAGATCCCCCGCTTCGCTCAGCGGCTCCTTCGTGAAGAGATGGTAGCCTTCCATGCTGACGGACATCATGGCCACCATCTTCAGATTGTGGGTCTTCTGATAGAAGGCGTCCACAGCGTCCCACACGCCGCTTTCACGGCGGGCGACCGGGTCCACCTTCATGGCGTCCACCGTGAGCGCGAGCCCGCCGCTGCCCGCGTGAAACACGGGATGGGTGTAGAGCATGTCGAAGGCGCCGGAGGAGACGGGCTCAAGCTGCTCGAAGATCGGCACCGCCTCCGGCCCCGAAATGCGGAACGTCACCGCGTCTCCGCCGATCTTCGCGACGTTCGCGAGATAGCGCTCGAGCACCGCATAGGTCGGCTTCTGCGTGCTGTTGAAGCTCGAAAGCAGCGTTAGCTCCGCCGCCTGCGCCGAAAGCGGGGCCACGGCGAGAGTTGCGGCGATCGCGGTGCCGCGAAGCACGGCGACGAATCGATTCCCTGTCTGCGTCATGTGTCGGTCCTTTTTCGTTCCGATTTGATCATTCTCTAGGCGTATTCCCACTTGTGTGGCCTTCAAGTAGGCAGATTCGGACTTGATGCTGCGGATTAATGCAAGTAAGCACATGCTTACAAATCTCCGCAAGCGGTTTTGCCGCGGTGCGGCGCAAAAAGATGGAGGCGGAGCGGATGGCGACCGGAACAGCGCGGGCGACGTCCTTGCGCGCAGAGATCGCGCGACGGGAACCCGCGCTCGCCGCGCTGCTCGATTGCGACGCGGCGGCGCTTGACCGGGCGGAAGGGGACCTGGCTTCGGCCTCCGGCCCACTCGCGGGGATCGTTCTCGGCGTGAAGGACGTCATCGACGTGAAGGGCGCGCCGACGAGGAACGGCAGCGCCGCATGCGCGGGCGCAGCTCCGGCGGAGAGAGACGCGGCGGTGGTCGCGGCGCTGCGCGACGCTGGGGCGACATTTCTCTGCAAGACCGCGACGATCGAATTCGCCTTTATCGACCCTGCGCCGACGCTGAACCCTTACGACCCCTCACGAACGCCGGGCGGCTCCAGCAGCGGGTCCGGCGCCGCGGTGGGGGCGGGAATTCTCGATCTCGCGCTCGGCACGCAGACGGCGGGCTCGCTGATACGCCCGGCGGCCTATTGCGGCGCAGTCGGCTTCAAGCCCGGCAAGGATGCGCTGTCGACGGACGGGATGACGCCTCTCTCGCCGAGTTTCGACATGATCGGCTTCATTGCGCGCGACGCGAAGATCGCGGCCGACGCCTTCATGGCATGCGGCGGCTCGGCCCCCGCCGCGCCGGACATGTCGCGGCTGCGCGCAGGCTTGCCGGAGGCGGACCCTGCGGCGCCGCTCTCCGCCGCCGCAAAGCAGGCTGCGACAGGTGCGGCCGACGCGCTCCGTGAAGCCGGGGCGGAGGTGAGGCCGCTGGCCCATGGCGTCGACCTCGCGGCTGTCGTCGCCGACCACCGCATCGTGATGCTTGCGGAGGCGGCGGCCTTGCACGGCGCGCGCCTTCGCGACACCCCGCTCGGCCCGGCCTTCGCCGCCGCGCTGAAGGCCGGCGCCGCCATCGACGCAGCGGAGCGCGCCGCGGCTCTCGCACGCCTCGAAAAGGCGCGGGACCAGTTCTGGCGCGCCGCGGAGCCATTCGGCATCCTTATGGTGCCGCCCGTTCCCGCGCCCGCGCCGCCGCGCGAAGGCGGCACGGGGTATCAGCACATGCTGACGCCATGGACGGTTTTCGGCGGCCCTCTCCTCTGCCTCCCCTGGGGCGCGGACGAGGCCGGCCTGCCGCTCTCCGTCATGCTGGCGGCGCCCCCGGGCAAGGAGGCCGCGCTGCTTGGCGCGGGGCTGGCGCTGGCAGAGTTCGCGCCGCCCCGGCCTATCCTTCCTTCAGCGACACGATAGCGTCCACCTCCACCGCCGCATCCCCTGGCAAGCCGGCGACGCCGACGGCGGTTCGCGCGTGGACGCCAGCCTCTCCGAAGAGATCGATGAAGACGTCCGTCGCGCCATCGACCACAAACGGGCTGAGCGGAAAGCCCGGCACGCAATTCACGAAGCCGCCGAGGCGCAGCACGGCGCCCACCCGGTCAAGATCGCCGTCGCAGGCAAGCCGGAGGCAATAGAGAAGATTGAGCGCGCAGATCCGCGCCGCCCTCCGCGCCTCCTCGGGCGCGACCCGTCCTTCGCCGACCGGACCTCGCAGCGTCACCTCCCCGCCCCATTCGCAGATCTGCCCGGAAAGGAAAACGAGCCGACCGTCCCGGCGAAAGGGGGCGAACCGGCCCCGCGGCGTCCATGGCGGAGGGAGTTCAAGCCCGAGTTCGGCCATCCGCGCGTCAATTCTTCCCATTCTCCGCTCCTCCATCCCGGTGCGGCATGATCGGAAAGTAAGCGGATATTTACAAGCCGCCGCTGCGCGCGCCGACATGGCGCATGATCATCTTCACCGCATGCTCGCGACGCGCGGCGATCCATTCCGGGTCCGCCAGATCGCGCCCGAACACCGCGCCAAGCGTGTGACGGTTGTTGATGTGGTGCGCGCTGAGCGCGACGATGCTGATATAGAGCTGGAGCGGGTCCGCACGCTCCCGGAAGGCGCCGCTCGCCGCGCCGCGCTCCATCAGCCGCTCGATACCGTCGATGAGCGGCTGTGACATCTCGCGGATAGACTGGGAGCGGCGGGCGCGCCGACCGGAGAGCAGGTTCTCCCCCTGGGTCAGGCGCACGAAGACCTGATTGTTCTGGAAGAAGTCGAACGTGTAGCGCACCAGCCGGTCCAACGCCTCTTCCGGCGCTCCGGCGTCCAGATCGAGCCGCCGCTCGCCCGCCCGCAACTCGGCGTAGGCCGCTTCAAGAACGGCCACGTAGAGCCCATCCTTGTCGCCAAAATAATGATAGAGCATTCGCGTCGTGACACCGGCGGCTACGACCACACGCTCCACACGCGCCCCCTCGAACCCATGAGCGGCGAACTCCGCCGTCGCCGCCTTCAGAAGGCGCTGCCTCGTGCCCTCCGGGTCTCGTCTCGTGCGGTTGTTAGTTACGGCTTCCATCCAGTCTAACTGACGGACAGCCAAATCAGAGTCCAGCGAACGAAGTATCAATCAGCTTGGCATCTTCGCCTCGACACTCCGGCCCGAGATCATCGGATTCCGCCTAGAACTCAGCAGCGAGGCGAAACTCCGTGCGCAAGAGGGGCGAATTAGATTCATTTTCAATGGCCTGCATTCGGAGACGACTGGACGGCAGGTCTAACCTCTCCGGAACTCGTCCACGCAAGAGCGTTCTCCCGATCCAGCGGCGGGCGGCTTTCTCCGTTGATTTTGCGTGTCGTGCGGGAGGAGCTGAGCATCTGCCAGGTCGCATCCGTCAAGCCGGTGTCGTTTTCCTGATTGCCTGAGGTCACCATAGGGCGGCTCTCGTGCCTGCGCCGTTCTGAACCGGCTGCGTTGACCGAGTATCCGGGTCCGCCCGATCCGGCCGCGCGGGTCGCATTTCAACGGCAAGGTCGAGCGCGTGCGGCGTACGGCCCTCGGGGAGTTCCGGTCGACGGCCAGCCTCGCCGCCCCGAATAGGATCAGCCCTTCGCGGGGTGGCGGCGCCTCTGTAACCAGGCGCGTCCGCTTGACGAACCTGGCGCACGGCGCAGGAAAGCGCACGTCCGAGGAAGCTCTCCTTTACGAAGCCGCCGCCAGCAATTGCGCATTCCCCCCCGCCGCCGTCGTGTCGATGGAGAGCGCCCGCTCGCCCATGAAGCGTTCCGGCGCGATCTCCTCGTCGATCAGGCGGAGGATCGGCCCCTTCCGCCCCGCCATCGCCATCCGCGCCGCACCGAGCAATCGCGGGTCCGAAAGCGCCAGCGCCTCGTAGGGCGCATCGCGGAGGAAGGCCGCCAGCGCCTCGCCCGCCGGCGCGCCCTCCAGCGCGAAGAGCGGAACCCCCGGCCCCATCAGCGGGGCGAGGAGCCGCGGCGCGCCGGGCCCGAGCGCCAGCGCGGCGTTCCCCGCGCGGAGCGCCTGCACGGCGTGGCCGAGCATCGCCTCCCCCCCGCCGACCAGCAGCACGCGGCCGAGCGGCGCGAGCGTCAGCCGGTTCGATTCCCCCGTCGGCCCCGGCAGGTCCAAGGGCCCCATGTCCAGCGCCGCCGCCGCCGCCATCGCCCGCGCCGCGCGGCCCCGGAGCAGCCCCCGCAGCGCCTCCACCCGGTCCCCCCGCTTCGCCCAGGGGCCGGGCGCGAGCCGGGAGAGGAGCGCGCCGGCCTCCGCCGCGTCGAACTCGCCCCCGCCCGCTTCCCCCGCCGCCGTCGGCCGCATCCGGAAGCGCGGCAGATAGAGCGGCCCGCCCGCCTTCGGCCCCGTCCCCGATAGCCCCTCGCCGCCAAAGGGCTGGGAGCCGACGATGGCGCCGATCTGGTTGCGGTTGACGTAGAGATTGCCGACATGCGCGGCCTCCACCACCTCCTGCACCCGCCGGTCGATCCGCGTGTGTAGCCCCATCGTCAGCCCGTAGCCCCTCGCGTTCACGGCGCGGACGACATCGGCCACCCCCTCCGCCGGAAAGGTCGCGATGTGGAGCACCGGGCCGAACACCTCCCGCTCCATCTCCCCGATCCCGCCCACGCGGATCGCGGCGGGGGCGCAGAAGAGCCCCTGCGCGGGGGCGCCGACGCGGTGCAGCAGCCGCCCCTCGGCGGCGGCCGTCTCCACATAGGCGTCGATCCCGGCCTTCGCCTCGGCGTCGATCACCGGGCCGACATCGGTGGAAAGCTCCGAAGGGTCGCCGAGCCGCAGCGCGTCCATCGCGCCGAAGAGCATCTTCGTGATCTTCTCCGCCACCTCCTCCTGCACATAGAGGATGCGGAGCGCGGAACAGCGCTGCCCCGCGCTCTGGAAGGCGCTCGCCACGACATCCCGCACCGCCTGTTCGGGGAGCGCGGTCGAGTCGACGATCATGGCGTTGAGCCCGCCCGTCTCCGCGATCAGCATCGCCTCCGGCGCATGCTCCGCCAGCGTCCAGTCGATGATCTTCGCAACCTCGGTGGAGCCGGTGAAGCACACGCCGGAAAGCCTCGCGTCCCGCGTCAGCGCCGCGCCGACCTCCCCCGCGCCCTGCACCAGCCGCAGCGCATCCGGAGGCACCCCCGCCTCATGCAGCAGCGCGACGGCCCGCGCCGCGATCAGCGGCGTCTGCTCCGCCGGCTTCGCGACGACCGTGTTCCCCGCGGCGAGCGCGGCGGCGACCTGCCCGGTGAAGATGGCGAGCGGGAAGTTCCACGGCGAAATGCAGGCGATCACCCCCCGCGGCGCGCCCGGCAGGTCCTCCGCCCGCCCAGCATAGTAGCGGAGGAAATCCGCCGCCTCGCGCAGCTCCGCGATGGCGTCGTCCAGCGTCTTGCCCGCCTCCGCGGCGAGGAGCGCGAAAAGCTCGCCATGCGCTTCTTCGAAAAGATCCGCCGCCTCAAGCAGAGCCGCCGCCCGCGCCTTCGCCGGCGCCCCGGCCCAGCCGCGCCCCGCCTCGAACGCGGCGCCTACCGCCGCGGAAACCTCTTCGGGCGTGGACCAGTCCACCAGCCCCACCAGCGCCCCCGTCGCCGGGTTCCGCACCTGCGCCGCCCCCGCGCCCCATACGCGCCCGCGCCACTCCGCCCGCGCCGCGTCGAGCGCGGCGAGGTCCGTCTCCGCCGCCGCGTCCCATCCCCTCGAATTGGCGCGCTCGGGCAGGAAGATATCCGCCGGCTTCGGCAGCGCCGCGCCCGGCGCCTCCAGCGCCGCGAACGGGTCCCCGGCGACCTTCTCCGCCGGCACGCTCTCATCCACGATCTGGTTCACGAAGCTCGAATTCGCCCCGTTCTCCAGCAATCGGCGGACGAGATAGGCCAGAAGGTCCTCATGCGCCCCGACAGGCGCATAGATGCGGCAGCGCGCGCCGTTCCGCTTCCGCAATTCCTCATGCAACGCCTCGCCCATCCCGTGCAGGCGCTGGAACTCGAAGCTGTCGTCCGGCCCCCCCGCCATGTGGAGGATCGCCGCCGCGCTGTGGGCGTTGTGCGTCGCGAATTGCGGATAGATGCGGGAACGCAGGCCGAGCAGCTTCCGCGCGCAGGCGAGATAGCTCACATCCGTCGCCGCCTTCCGGGTGAAGACGGGATAGGTCTCCAGCCCCAGAACCTGCGCGCGCTTGATCTCGGTGTCCCAGTAGGCGCCCTTCACCAGCCGCACCATGATCTTCCGGTCGAGCCGCTGGGCGAGCGCGTCCAGCCAGTCGATCACGAAGGGCGCGCGCTTCTGATAGGCCTGGACGACCACGCCGAACCCCTCCCACCCCGCCAGCGTCGGGTCGGAGAGCGCCGCCTCGATCACGTCGAGCGAAAGGTCGAGCCGGTCCGCCTCCTCCGCGTCCACGTTGAGGCCGATCCGCGCCCCCTTCGCCAGCCGCGCGAACTTGCGGAGCCGCTCCGCGACCTCCCCCATCGTCTCCGCCTTCTGCCGCCGCTCATAGCGCGGGTGGAGGGCGGAAAGCTTCACGGAAATGCCGGGATTGGCCCTGATGTCGGCGGATTTCGCCCGCCCGGCGATGGCGGCGATGGCGGCCTCGTAGGCGGCCATGTAGCGGTCCGCATCCGCCATGGTGCGCGCGGCCTCGCCGAGCATGTCGTAGGAATAGGTGTAGCCCTTCGCCACCATCGCGTCGCCGCGCTTCATGGCGGACTGGATCGTCTCCCCGAGTACGAAGGCCGAGCCCATCTCCCGCATCGCGGCGGCGACCGCGCGGCGGATCACCGGCTCGCCGAGCCGCCGCACCATGCCCCGCAGCGCGCCGACGACGCCGCCCTCCTCCTCCTCCAGCACCCGGCCCGTGAGCATCAATCCCCAGGTCGAGGCGTTGACGAGGATGGAGCCGGAATCGCCCACATGCGCGCCCCAGTCATGCGGCGCGATCTTGTCGCGGATCAGGTCGTCGATCGTCTCCGCGTCCGGCACCCGCAGCAGCGCCTCCGCGAGGCACATGAGCGCCACGCCCTCCGCCGTCGAGAGCCCGTATTCCGCGAGGAAGCTCTCCATCAGCCCCGGCGAGGCCGCGCCGCGGACAGAGCGGACGAGATCGGCCGCCCGGGCCGCCACCGCGGCGCGGTCCTCCTGCGAAAGCGCCGCCTCCGCCTTCAGCGCGGCGAGGCGTTCGGCCTCGTCGGCCTTCTCGGCGGCGCGGAGGATGGTGCGAAGGTCGGTCATGGGGCTGGTCCGTGTTCGGGGGGCTTCCGGCGCAGCATAGCAGCGCGGGCGCCCCGGCGCCGTCCCGAATTCCGCGCTTCTCCGGCGCGAAAGACCGCATTCGCCCCCGGCCCTGCGGAACGCCCGGCCCGCCGGATGGCGGCTCGCAGGGCGTTCGGCCTACGCCTCCGCCGGCGCCAGCAGCCGCCGCACGGCGTCGCGCCAGCCCGCATGCCGCCGCCGCCGCTCCGCCTCGTCGAGCCGCGGCTCGAACCGCCGTTCGAGCGCCCAGCTCCGCGCGAATTCCGCCGGCTCGGGGCAGAGCCCGGCATGGAGCCCCGCGAGATAGGCCGCGCCGAGCGCCGTCGTCTCCGTCACCACCGGCCGGTCCACCGGCGCGCC
>JAUHWJ010000070.1 GCA_030424705.1 Alphaproteobacteria bacterium
AAGCCCGAGACGGCGCGGAGGATCGTCGTCTTGCCGCAGCCCGAGGGCCCGAGGAAGGAGAAGAATTCGCCCCCCTCGATCAGGAGGTCGGCGTTCTTCACCGCCGTAAATTCGCCGAACCGGATGCTCATCCGGTCGAGCTGAACGTCTGCGCTCATCGAAAGGCCCCCGCCGCGCTGCGATGTTCGGGGGCCGGCGCCGGGCCGGCCCCCGTCCGGTCACGCGAAGGTCACGCGGCCTGGAAGCGGTCGACATACTCCGTGCGGACGCCGGCATACCATTCCGGCTCCCGCGGCCAGGCCCAGAGATTGTCCAGCGCGTTGCCCGGATAGGCCTCCGCGAAGTTCTTCTTCGAGACTTCGGTGAGATGCTGGTCCGCCCCGATCACGCAGGAATTGTAGCCCGTGAGATTGGCCGTCATGCCCCCGTTCTCCGGCCGGAAGGAGAATTCGAGGAAGGCGTAGATCTGGTCCAAGTTCTCGGCGCCGACAGGGATGGCGAGGCCGTCGACCCACGCCAGCGCGCCTTCCTTCGGCGCCTGGTAGGTGACGGGGTCGCCCGCCGCCTTCATCGCGAGGATCGGGCCGTCCCAGGTCTGGCCGATCACCACGCCCTCGTTGAGAAGGCCGGTCTTCTGCCCGTCCGCATCGTTCCAGAACTTCTTCACATGGCCCTTGCGGGCGATGGTCCAGTCCGCGACCTTCTGCCAGATCGGGCGCATCGCCTCCTCGGAGGCGTAGGCGGCCTTCATCGCGCCCGGCTCCAGCTCCCCGATCGTCTCCATGTAGAGGCCGGCGCCGAGCATCATGGAATGCGGGCGGCCCATCATCTTGCCCGACATCGCGTCTGACCAGAGATCGCCATAGGAGGGTACGCCGCCCTCAGGCGTCCACTGGTCGGTCCGCCAGGCGATGGCCTCGGTTCCCCAGAGCTGCGGCAGCCAGTGCGAGCCCGAGCCGCCGAAGTTCCATTCCTCCTCGCCGATCTTCACCAGCGCCGGGTTGAGCGCGGCGACCGGCACGCGCGCCATGTCGAACGGCTGGAGAAGCTCCAGCGGCTCCCACTGGGGCGAGCGCATGTTGGTCGGCGAGACGAGGTCGAAGCCGCGGCCGCGGCTCGTCCGCATGTTGTTGATGATCTCCTCGTTCGAGCCGATCGGGGTGTGGTTGATGGTGATCCCCGTCTCCGCCTTGAACGCGTCCTTGAACGCATCCGGCAGATAGTCGGACCACATCATCACGTTGATCTCGCCCGAAGAGGCGTTGGCCTTGCGCACGAAGGCCGGCGCGGCGAGCGCGGCGGCAGCGGTCCCGAGGAACCGGCGGCGGGAGAGGGGAAGTTTCGCAGAAATCGTCATCGAACGCTCCATGTTGGCGGCTGCGCCCCGCTGACCGGGACGCCCTCTTCTTCGCAGCGGCGCAGCCGGAGAATGCCGCTTTCGCCGCGCGACGTCGGGCGCAGGTTTCACCAGCGCAGAGCCCGTTGCAAGCTTTCGTTAACTCTGCTTCGCGACGTTCCGGAGTCTGCTCACTCCGCCGCCATCTTCTGCTCGAATTGGAGCACGATGAACTCCGCTGGCCGCATTGGCGCGAAGCGGACGGCGAGCCGCATGCGGCCGTCGAGAATGTCCTGCGCCGTCATCGTCTCGCCGAGGCCGATCTGGACGGCGAAGGCCTCCTCCGGCGTCGTTCCGGCGAAGGCGCCGGCCTTCCAGAGGTTAATCAGGAAGTTCTCGACCATGCCGCGGATCGTGGCCCAGGTGTTCGCGTCATTCGCCTCGAAGACGTAAGCTTCGAGCGCCGCGCGGATCGACCCCTCGACCATGATCGCAGTGCGCCGGACGGGAATGTAGCGCCAGTCAAGGCTCGCCCCATTCAGCGTCCGCGCGCCCCAGACGAGGATGCCCCGGCCGGTGAAGCTGCGGATCGCGTTGACGGAGGCGTCGACGGCGGGCGCGTTGAGGTCCGCCTGCGCGTCGTCGTCGATCTTCGCCGCCGGACTTGTGACGGCGTTGACGGAGACGTTCGCCGGCGCCTTCCAGACGCCGCGCGCATTGTCCGTCTCGGTAAAGAGCCCCGCCATCGCGGCGGAGGGAGGCTGGAGATTGACGGTCGCCGCCATCACGCCGCATATCGCGGCGAATGTCCTCGAAGAGGAGCGCAGCATCTTGTCCGCCGTCTCTTCCGTCTCGTCCGCGATGCCGGCCAGCAAGCCCTTCACCTCGCCATCCTTTCGCCCGTAGCGCCGCAACTCCTCCGCCACGAGATGAAGGACGAGTGTTCGCCCCGCGGCGTCCAGTGCGCCGAGGCCGAAGTCGGACAGCGAATGGATCGTCGTTGAGAGCCACGGGTAATAGGCGGCGGCGTAGCTCGCGAACGGGCCGGCGATATCCTCCCGGAAGGCGGCGATGGGGTCCCCCGCCGCATCGTCCCGTGTGCGCCAGCCGTCGGAAACGTCCAGAACTGCGAAGCGGCTCCCCGAAGCGCCGCAGGCGTCGAGCAGCGCGCGGTTCACGCGCGCAGCCTCCTCGCGCCCGAGGCGCACCGCTTCCGGGCAAAGCACGATTGCGGGCTCCGGCTCGGCGTCGAGCGCGCGGAGGGCTTCGATCAGCGGCTCCGCGCCCATGGCCGCGTCATAGCCGCCGGCCGAGGCGACCCACGCGACGGAGCCGCCGTTCAGGTAGAAGAACCTCATCGCGGCATGTAGGGAGAAAGGCGGCGTGGTGCGGCGAACATCCAATCTGCCCCCGCCCGGTAGGGAAACGGAGCCGCCTTCCGGGGCGAGGACGGGCGGCGCCCCGGCTGCGGCGAGCTCGACGGCGAAGCCCATCGGGGGCAGGCCGCCGAACAGGCGTTCGAAATCGGAGAGCGACAGGACGCGCTGCGGCGCGCCGGGGCGAACGTTCCGCTCTGTCCAGCCAACGAAGCCGGCGACCCTCGTATCGATCTGGACGATGCTGTTCGGGAAAGCGTTCTTCTCGACGATATACACGCCGGGCTTCTTCAGCTCCGCCATCGGCGCGGCCCTTTCGCGGCGGGCGCGGAAATGCGCCCGGCTGTCAGGCTAACATGCGCGGCGGCGCTCGTCGCCCCGGCTCAGAGCAGCGCCTTCGCAGCCGCCACAGCGGCTTCCGCCGTGATCCCGAAATGCTTGTAGAGCTCGGGCGCGGGTCCGGAGGCGCCGAAGCCCTCCATTCCGATAAAGGCGGCCTTCCGCCCGTCTCCCCGCTCGCCCGCCAGCCACCGGTCCCACCCGAAGCCGGTTGCCGCCTCGATCGCGACGCGGACAGAGCCGCGCGGCAGCACCTTGCGGCGGTAGCCTTCGTCCATCGAGGCGAAAAGCTCCCATGAGGGCATCGAGACGACGCGCGCGCCGATCCCCTCCGCCTGGAGCGCCGCCCGCGCGGCCATCGCGATCTCTACCTCGGAGCCGGTGGCCATGAGGATGACCTGCCGCTTGCCCTCCGCCTCCGCCAGGACATAGGCGCCCTGTTCGGAGAGGTTGCGGTTGGTGTGGTCGGTCCGCAAGGTCGGCAGGTTCTGCCGCGTGAGCGCCAGCACGCTCGGCCCCTTGCGGGTAAGCGCGATCTCCCATGCCTCAGCGGTCTCCACCGCGTCGGCGGGGCGGAGGACGCAGAAGCCCGGCGTCGCCCGCAGCATGGCGAGATGCTCGACCGGCTGGTGCGTCGGCCCGTCCTCGCCGAGGCCGATGCTGTCATGCGTCATCACATAGATGACGCGCTGGGCCATCAGCGCGGAGAGGCGCATGGCGCCGCGGGCGTAGTCGGAGAAGACGAGGAAGGTGCCGCCATAGGGGACGACGCCGCCATGGAGCGCCATGCCGTTCATCGCCGCCGCCATGCCGTGCTCGCGGATGCCGAAATAGACGTAGCGGCCGGCCGGATTCTCAAGGGAGAAGACGCCGAGATCGGGCGTCAGCGTGTTGTTCGAGCCCGTGAGGTCCGCCGAGCCGCCGATCGTCTCCGGCATCACCGGGTTGACCGCGGCGAGGACGTTCTCGGAGGCCTTGCGCGTGGCGACGGAGGGGCGGGCCTCGCTCGCCTCCTTCTTGAAGCGGCGGATCGCGCCGGCGAGCCGCTTCGGGGCGGCGCCGGAGACGACCCGCTCGAACTCCTCGCGGCGGCGGGGAGAGATTTTCTCGAGCCGGGACTCCCACGCCTCCCGCGCTGCGGCGCCCTTGCGCCCGATCTCCGCCCATTCCGCGGCGATGTCCGCCGGAATCTCGAAGGGCCCGTCGCTCCAGCCATAGGCGGCGCGGGCGCCCGCGATCTCCGCCGCGCCGAGGGGGGAGCCGTGGGCCTTCGCGCTGTCCTGCTTGGTGGGCGCGCCTAGGCCGATATGCGTCTTGCAAGCGATGAGCGTCGGCTGCGCCGAGCCCTTCGCGGCTTCGAGCGCCGCGCCTATGGCGGCCGGGTCGTGCCCGTCGACTTCGATCACCTCCCAGCCCGAGGCGCGGAAGCGCGCGGGCTGGTCCGTGATGTCGGAGAGGGAGACGGCGCCGTCGATGGAGATGCCGTTGTCGTCCCAAAGCACGACAAGCTTGCCGAGGGCGAGGCGCCCGGCGAGCCCGATCGCCTCATGGCTCACGCCTTCCATCAGGCAGCCGTCCCCGGCGATGACATAGGTGTGGTGATCGACGACCTGCTTGCCGAAGCGCGCGGCCATGGACCGCTCCGCCATCGCCATGCCGACTGCGGTGGCGAGGCCCTGCCCGAGCGGGCCGGTCGTCGTCTCGATCCCCGCGCCGTGGCCGAATTCGGGGTGCCCCGCCGTCCGCGCGCCGAGCTGGCGGAACCGCTTCAGCTCATCGAGCGGGAAGTCGGCGTGTCCGGTGAGGTGAAGAAGGCCATAGAGCAGCATGGAGCCGTGGCCGGCGGAGAGCACGAACCGGTCCCGGTCGGGCCAGTGGGGGGCCGAGGCGTCGAATTTCAGGTGGTCGCGGAAGAGCACGGTCGCGACGTCCGCCATGCCCATCGGCATGCCGGGATGGCCGGAATTCGCCGCCTCCACCGCGTCCATGGCGAGGACGCGGAGCGCGGCGGCGCGGCGCCAGTGGTCGGGATGGGCGGCGCGGAGGGCGGCGATGTCCACGGGGCGACTCTCTCATGTCCAGATCGGGTGACGGCTTATCGCGGAGCGCCGGGCGGCGGGTCAACCCCGCGGCAGGATTCAGCCCGCCGGCGGCGGCTTCGGCGGGCCGCCGCCGACACGGGGCAGCGGGCGGCCGCCGTCCGTCAGCGCGACGGCGACGACGATCTCCCCCGCCCGCGGCGCGTCGGGCAGGGAGACCGTGATCGCGTCGAAATGCGCGCGGGACCATGCATCATGCCGATGTCCTAGCGGCAAGTCGAAGCTCCGCCCCGGCCCGCCGCGCCCCTTGGCGGAGGGGATGAGCGCCGCGCCGCCGCCGATCAGGGCGCGGAGCGGTGCGCCGAGTTTCGGGTGTAGGAGCGCGGCAGCGTGCTCCATCTCCCCGTCCTCGCCGACGAGAGCCGCCTTGCCGTAGCCTTCCACCGCCTCGGGCGCGCAGCCGAGCGCGGCGAGGGCGAGGCGGCCGAGCCTGTCGCCCAGCAGCGCGCCCGTTTCGATCAGCTCCGAGAGATCCTCGACATAGCGCCCGGCGAACGGGTTCGCGACGACGGCGAGCGCGACGGCGCGGCGGATCGGGCGGGGCAGGGGGCGGAAAGGTTCCGCGAAGGTCTCCTCCACCAGCGTCAGCGTCTTGCGGATTTCGGGGTCAGGCATGGGCGAGGCGCTCCTCGGGGTCGAGAATGAGGGTCTCGCCGCCGAGGGCGAGGAGGGCGCCGCGGATCAGGCCGGCGGCCCGCATCCGCCGCGCTTCAGCGAGCCCGGCGGCGAGCGCGCAGCGGGATTCCGCGGGAGAGAGCGGGCCGAGGCCGGTGACCACGGGCCGCTCTCCGAGGTCGCTGTCCGGCGCGAGGCTCCGCGCCGGGGCGCGGGTTATGGCGGGATGGCCGGGCAAGTCGACGGCGTTGCCGATCAGTGTCGCCGCCGCATCCGCCGCCGCGGCGCTCTCCGTCAGCACCGTCACGCTCTCCGCGATCCCGAGGCTGAAGCTCCTTCCGCCACGGCCCGAGGTGGCGACCCCGCCGATCCCGCCCCCGCCCGCGAGGCGGAAGCGGCCGATCTCCCGCCCGTCCGGGGCGAGGATCGCGGCGTCGAACGCCTCGCCGGGCGCGAGATGCAGCGCGATATCGCCGCCATTGTTGACATAAGCGCGGGAGAGAGGCCCGGCGCGCCGCATCGCTGCCAGAACCGTCTCCGCCACGGCGCCCGCCACCGCCGCCATCGGGGTGATGAAGGCGCGGGCGGCATGGGGGCGCGTCGCCGCCCACATGAGTCGCGCCGTTTCGCCTTCGGGGCGCTCTTCGGTCGGGCAGCGAAGGAGCGGCAGCTCCGCGCAAAGCTCTTCGAGGATTGTAGCGAAGCGCGCAGCGGCGGCTTCGAGGGCGGCGGCGCGGCACGCTCCCTCCGCCCCGATCACCAGGTCGATAGGCCCGTGCCGGAGCGAGAGCCGCCCGCCGGGGAGCGGGGCGGAGACGGGCCGCTCTCTCACCGTCCCCACCGGAAATTCCGCGCCGCCCGCGGGTCAGGCGACGCCGACGCCTCGCGCCGCGCCCCGCCGATCACCTCCACGAGCGGGCGCACCTGATCGGCATGGCCGCCGAGGGCGAGATAATCCGAGAGCCGCAGCGTGAACTCGATGGGCGCGACGAGCGCCGGCGTCGGCACATAGCCGAAGGCGTTGGCCGGCGTCTCCATCACGTCCGCCATCACGGTGATGCCGCCGCCGGGCCAGAGGTAAGCCGGCGCGCCGCCGATGGTGACGTTGGAGAGCATCGCCCGCACCGCGCGCGTGAGCCCAACCGGGTTCTCCGTCACCCCCGAACGGAGCGAGCCGCCGGCGCCGGCCATGAAGAGCACGGAGGTCAGCGCCGACTCGCAATTCTCCCGCACACGCTCCGCCGAGGCGACAAGCGCGGGCGGCAATGCCTGCTCGACAGGCTCCAGATCGTCGTTCAAACGAAAGAAGGCCGCGTCCTCCCCCGTGGTCGAGACCATGAAGAGCGTCATGCCCGGCCGCGCCTTCTTCGGGTCGGCGGGGCGGAGGATGGCGCGCGGGTCGGTCACGTCCGTCCCGCCCCAGCCGGCGCCCGGCGCCGCTACCTGGAAATACCGGCCGGGGGTGGAGCGGCGGCCCTTTACGCGGATGCCGGTCGGCTCCAGCCCGAGCATTCGCCCGGCCTGATGCTCGGAGAGGACGCCGGTGATATGGTCGTCCACCACGATCACCTCGTCGGCATGGGGCGCCCATTGCTTCGCGAACATGCCGATGGCGGCGGAGCCGCAGCCGACGCGCATCAGCCGCTCCTCCTTCCCGTCGATCAGCGGCGCTTGCCCGGCCTGCAGCACCATCGTCGCCCCGCCCTCGACGGAAAGCTCCACCGCCTCCCGGTTGCAGAGCGCGAGAAGCGTGGCGCAAGTGACGCGCCCCTCCGCCTTGCCGCCCCCGGTCAGGTGCTCGACCCCGCCGAGGGAGAGCATGCGCGAGCCGTATTCCGAGGTCGTGACATGGCCGACCGGCTCGCCCTCCGCGCGGACGATGGCGCGCTCTTCACCGATATGGCGGTCCGTGTCGATCTTCAGCTTCACGCCGCAATAGGAAAAGATGCCTTCGGTGACGACCGTCACCATGTCCACCCCCTCCACCTCCTCGGACACGATGAAGGGCGCGGGCTT
>JAUHWJ010000071.1 GCA_030424705.1 Alphaproteobacteria bacterium
CCGCCGCAACGAGCCGCGCGACGCCTTCGCCGATCCGCTCCTCCGGGATGACGGAGAAGCCCATGCGGAAAAAGCGGCGCGGCGCGGCGCGGGCGCCGAAGAACACGTCCCCCGGCTCGATCACCACGCCCCGCCTCAGCGCCGTTTCGGCAAGGCGGCGCGAGTCGAGCTCTTCCGGCCCCTCTACCCAGAGCCCGCCGCCGCCTTCGGCGCCCGAAACGCGCCAGCCGGGCGCCGCTGCGGCAAGCGCGGCCACAGCCGCGCCCCGCCGCGCGGCGAGCGCCCGGCGCATCCGGCCGAGCAGCATGTCGTGATGCCTCGCCGCCATGAAAAGCGCCGCGACGCGCTGATTCATCCCCGGCGGATGGCGCAGCATGAGCCGCCGGAGCGCCCGCGCCTCCTCGATGAAGGGCCGGGCGCCGACGAGGAAGCCGAGCCTCAGCCCCGGCATCATGCTCTTGGAAAGGGAGCCCGCGTAGAGGACGCGCCCGCGCCCATCGAGCGCGCGGAGCGCGGGGCGCTGCGGGCCGGCGGCGCTCGCCTCCGGCTCATAATCGTCCTCTAGGATCACGGCGTCCTCCTCCTCCGCGAGGGCGAGGAGCGCGCGGCGACGTTCGAGACTCATGGAGACGAGGGAGGGATGCTGATGGCTCGGGGTGACGTAGATGAGGCGGGCGCCGCGGAGGCGTTCGTCCACCTGCATTCCGTCCTCGTCCACCGGCTGGAGGATGGTGCGCGCGGCGCGGGCACGAAAGAGCGCGCGGGCGTCCGGATAGCCCGGCTCCTCCATCGCCGCGACAGAGCCGGGCGGGAGGAGCAGCGCGGCGGCGAGGAAGAGCGCGTTCTGCGCGCCGAGAGTGACCAGGATCTCCCCCGGCTCCGCGGCCACGCCGCGCCGGGGGAGGATGCGCCGCCGGATCTCCTCGATGAGCATCGGATCGTCTTCGGCGTAGCGATCCTCCGTCCATTCGTCGAGCCAGCGGCGGCCCATGGCGCGCCGCGTCGCGTCCCGCCATTCGGCGATGGGGAAGAGCTCCGGGTCGAACTGGCCATAGATGAAGGGGAAGGGCGCCGCGCGCCATCCTTCGGGCCGGGGCACCGCCTCGAAGGCGGCGGAGGGGCTGGTGAGCCGCCCGGCCCAGTCGATTTCCGGCCTGTTGTACGCTACGGGCGCGGCGGAGGAAGCGCCGCGACGGGCGATGAAATAGCCCGACCGCTCCCGCGCCTCCAGCACGCCTTGGTCCACGAGGGACTGGAAGGCGAGCGAGACGGTGTTGCGGGAGACGCCGAGCGCCTCCGCCAGCCGCCTCGTGGACGGCGCGGGATCGCCGGGGGCGAAGGCGCCGGAGGCCACGGCGCGCTCCAGCGCCGCGCGGATCTGCGCCTGCAGGGTTCCGCCTTCGGCCCGGTCGATCGGGAACAGGAATTCGCGCACTGGCACTTCCGGAATAAGGCGATCTGGCGCTATCGTAGCGCGAGAGCCGGGCGCTACTCTAGTCCGATAACCCGAAATTCCGGAGCCTCCGATGCACGACCTGCCGAACGGCCTCGCCGCCCGCCCGAACAGCCTTGAGGAGCACTGGCTGCCCTTCACCGGCAACCGCGACTTCAAGGAGAATCCGCGCCTCGTCGTCCAGTCCGAAGGCGTCTATTGCTGGGACCACAAGGGCGGCAAGCTGATCGACGGCTCCTCCGCGCTCTTCTGCTGCCCCGCCGGCCACGGCCGGGCCGAGATCGCCAAGGCGGTCTACGACCAGATGATGACGAACTCCTACACGCCGCATTTCCAGCTCGGCCATCCCGGCTCCTTCGAGCTCGCCAAGCGCGTCACCGCGCTGCTGCCGGAGGGGATGAACCACGTCTTCTTCGTCAATTCCGGCTCGGAGTCGATCGACACCGCGCTGAAGATGGTCATGGCCTATCACCGCGCGAACGGGCAGAGCCAGCGCATCCGCTTCGTTAGCCGGGAGCGCGCCTATCACGGCGTGAACATGGGCGGCGTCAGCCTCGCCGGCATGGTGCGGAACCGGGAGACCTTCCCGGTGACGATGCCCAATGTCGTCCACATGCGCCACACCTGGACGGGGAAGGACCTGTTCCATGACGGTCTCCCCGTCCATGACGGCGTCGAGCTCGCCAACGACCTTCAGCGGATGTGCGAGACCTATGGCGGAAACACCATCGCCGCAGTCTTCGTCGAGCCTGTCGCCGGCTCCACGGGGACGCTTGTCCCGCCCGTGGGCTATCTGGAGCGGCTGCGGGAGATCTGCGACGAGCACGGCATCCTTCTCGTCTTCGACGAGGTCATCACCGGCTTCGGCCGGCTCGGCGCCCCCTTCGCCTCGCAGCTTTTCAACGTGAAGCCGGACATCTGCACGATGGCGAAGGCGCTCACCAACGGGTGCATCCCGATGGGCGCGGTCGCGGCGCAGGACAAGATCTACGAGACGATCACCAACGCCTCCCCGCTCAACGCCATCGAATTTTTCCACGGCTACACCTACAGCGCGCATCCCGCGGCCTGCGCCGCCGGCATCGCCACGATGGAGATCTTCGAGCGGGAGGGGCTCTTCGAGAAGGCGGCGGCGCTCGCGCCCTATTTCGCGGAGGCGATAATGTCGCTGCGCGACCATGAACTGGTGAAGGACATCCGGACGATCGGCCTCATGTCAGGCGTCGAAGTGCACCATGACGGCGCGCCCGGCCGCCGCGGCACGAAGATGCAGAAGGATCTCTTCTGGAACGGCTGCCATGTGAAGTTCACCGGCGATGTCGGCATCGTCGCGCCGATGTTCATTTCGACCCGCGCGAACATCGACGAGATCGTGGACAAGTTCCGCAAGACGATGGACCAGCAGCTCGCCTGACAAAGGCGTGCCCCGGCCTCGCCGGGGCGCCGCTCAGAACCGGGGAATCGGCGCGTCCGTCGCATCGGCGGCGCGCGCCCCGGCGAAGATGTCCTCCCCCGCCCGCCAGCGCGCCATCGCGTCGGGCTCCGACCATATGATCGCGAGCGCGCCGCTCAGCTCCAGCGAGGCCGAGGGCAGACCGGCGGCTGAGAGCCGCGCGCCAATCTGGTCATAGAGGTTCTGCACGGCGCGGTGATGGGCGAGGACGGTCGGAACCGCGATCTCCGCCGCCGGATCGTCGAGCGCCGCGCGGCAGGCGCTTTCATCCACCGAATTCATGCCCCGGCAGGTCAGCGGCCGCGCCGCATGGACGCGGCACAGCGCCGTCTCCCCGTCGAGGAAGGGGCAGGCGATGCGCGCCCGCATCCGCGCGGCGCCGCCCATCCGCGCCGTCCGCCCTGCATGGGCGATCACGCGCGCCTTCAGCGCTTCGCGCTCCGGCTCGGGCGTCGCCGTCTCGATATGGGCGGCGAGGGCGAAGGCTTCCTGCGGCAGGACGCTCACCATCGAGTGGCAGCAATGGGCGCAGCCGGCGCGGCAGGCGAGGGCGGGGCGGGTTTCGGGCCGCGCGCGCTCCACCTCCTCCGCCCGTCGGTCGAACGCCGCCCAGGCGGCAGCGGCGAGTGCGGCTTTGGGCTCGGTCATCGCCCTATTTCCTCGCCGCGACGGGGCCTGGCCAGGAGGCGGTGGCCCTCATGAGGAGGTCCACCGCCGGCCGGTCAAAAAAGCCGTGCGCGACGAGGCCGCGAGAGAAGCGGAAGGCGCGGATCGCCTCGCGCGCGGCTTCGTCCAGCGTTCCGTCCGCCTCGCCCGGGGCGAAACCGGCGCGGGCGAGGCGCATCTCGATCTCGGCCAGTTCCTCCGGCCCGTAGAAGAGCGCAGCCTCTGCCGCCGCCCGCCCGCCTTCGGTTCCGGGGTCGAGCCGCGCGGTCATCGGCGCGCCGGCGGGCAGGGCTCCGGAGAGCGGCGCGGCGGTCAGCTCGTCATATTCCGCCTCGGTCAGCGCGCCGGTCGGCGGAAAGCCGGACGCCGCCTGCCAAGAGCTGATTGCGGCGCGCGCCGCATCGTCGAACTCTCCCTCGCCGGGGCCCGGCTCGAAGCCGCGGGCGCGGAGCCCGTCCCGCGCCGCCATGCGCTGGCCCGGGGAGAGATCGAAGCGCGGGGCCGCCGCCGCCGGGTCCGCCCCCGGATCGGACGGTGGGGCGAGCGGGGCGGAAACGAGTGGCGCGGCAGGACGCGGCCCCTCCGCCGCGGCGATCCGGTTGTGAGCGAAAGCGGCGAAGTTCCCCGAGGGATGCTTCGCAAGGAACGCCCGATAATCCTCGACTCCATTCAGCCGGACCGCAAGCCGCCAGGCCGCGAGTTCCTGCGCGTCGGCAAGCGCCCCGTTGGCCGGAGCTGCGAGCGCAAGCGCCGTTGCGAGCGCAAGTGATAGACGGATCATCTCGCCTCCTTTCTCCCCCGAATATGGGAGGGCGCTGAGCGGCGGGGAAGGCCGCGCCGGTTCAGGCCGAGGCCTCTGCCAGCGCCGCGACGAGGCCGAGCAGCGCCGCGCGCATCTCCGAGGGTTCCGCTGGCCGCTCGCGCCGGCTGAGCATCGTGGCGACGACGAGCCGGCCGTTCACCTCGACAAAGGCGCGCAGGATCAGGTCCCCCGCAAAGGCGGGGCCGAATTCGCTCCGGTCCTCCGCCACGGCGATCAGCGCCCCGGCCTCGCGCTCGAGCGAAAGGAGCGTGACATGCTCCGCGCCGCCGCCATAGCCGAGGCCGATGGTTCCTGCCTCCGTCGCGAGAAAGCGCTCCAGCGCGGCGAGGTCCATTGGCGAGGGGGCGCCGGAGATAGAGAGGCTTGGAACGCCGGGCGCCTCGGGCGCGCCGGGGCAGGCGGAGAAAAGGAGAAAGGCGGAATCCCGCATCGTTTGCACCCCGTCGAGCGGGATGCAGAGCCCGTCCGGCGCCCGCGCGCGGATGACGCGCCCGCCTGCGTCGACCTCCACGAGGCGCGGCGCGGCGGAGACGATCTGGACATAGCCCGGCGTCAGCGGGCGGGAAAGGCGGGCGAAATCCGTCTCGCCAGGACCAGTGGGCGGCGCGCAGGCCGCAAGAAGGAGGAGCGGCGCGAAGAGCCCGCTTCCCATCATACCGCGATGGCGCCCTCTCCGCCCCATGAGGCGCGGAGAATAGCCGCGGACCGGGGCCGCGCAAGCCGGCTTTTCCCGCCGGAGTGGAGCGGGTAGCGATGAGGCATGGAGCCCGCCCTTTCCGCCTTCGCAGAACCGGCCCGCGCGCGCGCCGCGCCGTGGCGCGTTCTGGCCGGGCTTGTCTCCATCGGTCTCTTCCTCCTCCTCTCCGGAATCGCGCTCGGATGGGTCGCGTTCCGGGCAGGGCTCCCGGCGCCCGAGGGTGGGATGACGATGCTGGAGCGGCCGGAGGGGACGCTCTTCGCGCTCGCGACCTTCCTGCTCTGGTGGCCGGCGCTCTGGCTCGCTCTGCGGCTCTATCACCGGCGGGGGCTCGGCTCCGCGCTCGGGCCGCGGAAAGGGGCGGCGCGGCTCTTTGCGGCAGGGCTCGGCTGGGCCGCTCTCTTCGTCGCCGTCACTACCGCGGCGGGAATCGCCATTGCGGGCCCGCCGGACCTCGCCGCGCGGGGGGGCGGGGAATGGGCGCTGCTCGCGGCCTTCGCCCTGCCGCTGATTCTCGTGCAGACGGGTGCGGAGGAGGCGCTGTTCCGCGGCTATATCCTGCAGCAGATGGCGGCGCGGTTCCGCTCTCCGCTCGCCTGGGCCGTGCTGCCTTCTCTGCTCTTCGGCGCGCTGCACTGGCATCCGGCGGCGCCTGGCGGGGGCTTCGCGCTGATGGCGGCTACGGGCCTCGCCGGGCTCGTCTTCGCGCTCGCGACGGCGCGGACGGGGAGCGTCTACGCCGCCTGGGGGGCGCATTTCGGGGTGAATTGCGGCGCGATCCTGCTTGTCGGCGCGCCGGGCTGGCTTTCGGGCCTCGCCGCCTTCCACTGGGAGGAGGCGGCGCTCGGCGCGCTCGTCGCAATCGATCTTGCGGGGATCGCCGCGGCGCTTCTCGTTCTCCTTGGGGTCAGCCGATGGAGTCGAGCCGGGCGAGGGCGGCGCTGAGCTTCGCCGCCTCGGCCGCGGCGGCCTCCAGCCTCTCGCGCTGCTCCTCCACAACCTCCTCCGGCGCCGCGGCGAGGAACTTCTCGTTGGAGAGCTTGGCCTTGATGCCGCCGATCTCCTTCTCCGCCTTTTGCGCGGCCTTCGAGAGCCGGGCCCGCTCCGTCGCGACGTCGATCACGCCGGCGAGGGGCAGGGCGAGGACGGCGCCCGGGAGCGCGATGGTGGCCGCGCCCGTCGCCGGGCCATCCTCCATCCCCTCGATCCGTGCGAGGCGGGCGATGAGCGCGGCGTTCGCTTCGAGCCGCGTGCGCGCCGCCGGCTCCACCTCCATCACATGGAGGGGGAGCTTCGCGCCCGGATTCACGCCCATCTCGGAGCGAACGGAGCGGATCTCTTCGATCAGCCGGATGGTCCAGTCGATCTCCGCCGCCGCCGCCTCGTCGATCAGCTCGGCGCCATAGTTAGGCCAGTCGCCATGGACGAGCGGCTTCGCCCGCTCGCCCCAGAGCGCCTCCGTCACGAAGGGCGTGATCGGGTGCAGCATGAGGAGGATCTGATCGAGCGCCCATCCCATCGCCGCCCGCGTCTCCTCCGCCGCCGCGCCGCCCCCGGCGAAGAGGGGCTTCGAGAATTCCACATACCAGTCGCAGAAGACCCGCCAGGTATGGGCGTGGAGCGCGTTTGCGGCGTCGTTGAAGCGAAGCTCTGTCAGCGCCCTGTCGACCGCCATCCGCGTCTTCGCCGTCTCGCCCACGATCCAGCGGTTGAGGGGCAGGAGCTTCGCCGCCGGGTCGAAGGCGCCGCCGCCCTTCGCCCCGTTCATCTCTGCGAAGCGCGCGGCGTTCCAGAGCTTGGTGACGAAGTTCCGCCCCGCCTCCACCGCCTGCTCCCCGAGCCGAAGCTGCCGCCGCCCCTGCGCCTCCTGAGAGGCGAGCGTGAACCGCACCGCGTCCGCCCCGTAGCGGTCGATCAGGTCCAGCGGGTCGATCACGTTGCCGACCGACTTGGACATCTTCTTGCCCTTGGCGTCGGTCACGATGGAGTTGATGTAGACGGTGTGGAACGGAACCTCGCCGAGGAATTCCAGCCCCATCATCATCATCCGCGCCACCCAGAAGAAGATGATGTCGTTCCCGGTGACGAGCACGTCCGTCTTGTAATAGCGGGCGAGCTCCGGCGTCTCCTCCGGCCAGCCGAGGGTCGAGAACGGCCAGAGGGCCGAGGAGAACCAGGTGTCGAGGACGTCGGGGTCGCGCAGAATTGGGATACCCTGAAAATGATACTCTGGGTCAGGATCGCTATTGTCGAGACTTGCGAGGCGCCGTCGAAAATCTTGCTCATCGTAGACCTCATACACATCCATACCGTCATAATAATGCCAAGCTGCTTTGAGCGCCTTGTCATCGGAGATAGAGCAGAACTGAGTGAGCTCTTTACCAATTATCTTTTCGTTTTTGCCAGACAGAATGAAGGCGCGACCTTCGACGTCGCGTGCTTCGATCTTTGGCCCATACCAAACCGGAATCTGATGCCCCCACCACAACTGGCGGGAAATGCACCAGGGCTCGATATTCTCCATCCAGTGGAAGTAGGTCTTTTCCCAAGCCTCCGGCGCAAACCGCGTCCGCCCGTCCTTCACC